>NZ_JBEZLR010000091.1:0-40897 GCF_040652275.1 Streptomyces sp. NPDC048275 | reverse complement strand
GGCCGAAGTCCAGGGCCCGGCCGCGGCGCTCGGAGCGCCAGGCGGACAGCACGGGCTCGATCAATTCCCAGCGGGCATCGGACAGATCACTCGGACCGACTTGTCGTCGGCCGTGCCCAGTTCCGCTCCGCGCACTACGCCGACCTCGCCGAAGCCCTTCCGGGCCTGCGCCGAGACGCGCTGGCTGCTGAAGCCCACACGATCGGTGCGCGTCGGCAGGCGGCGAGCGCGCTGCTCGCCCGGGTTCACATCCTGGCGAGCGAGGTTGCGGTGAAGTCCGGTGACAGCGACGAGGCGTGGGAACGCGCCCGGTCTGCTGTCGCGGCAGGCGAGTCCTCGGGAAACGTCCTCGTGCTGGCCGAGGCCGCACGCGTCTGCGCAACCCCGCTCCGGCGCCAGGGACGGGCCGCTGACGCGGTGCTGCTCCTACAGGACATGATCACAATGTTGGCCGGCGCCGCCTCCAGCACCCCTGAGCCCCCGCTCGTGTCGGCGACGGGCTCTCTGGCGCTCACGGCCGCCTACTCCGCCGCCCTCGAAGGCCGAAGGACCACGGCACTGTCCCTGATGGAGATGGCCGCCGACGCTGCCGGCCGGCTGGCACGGACCCCGCAGTCGTACTCGGGCGGCCTCACCGCAGGTCAAGTCCAGCTGTACCAGGTCGGGGTGCATCACCTGCTCGGCCAGGACATCGCCGCCGTGCGGGCCGCCCAGCGACTCCACCCCAGCACGCTGCCGACCGGCGAACGCCGGGCCAGGCTCGGAACCGACACCGCGCGCGCACTGATCGCCGTGGGGGACTACGAGCGCGCGCTCACGGCTCTGCACGCAGTGGAAGAAGCAGCCTCGGAAGAGGCCTCCCGACCCTCGGTCCGTGCCTTGACCCGGGAACTGCTCGTACGACGCCCTCGCCTGACCGGATTGAAGGCCTTCGCGGAACGCACAGGCGCAGGGCCTCTGTAACCCGGGCTCCGCGGCGTACCCGAACGGCACGCGGCGGGCCAAATCGCCCCCTACCGTGAGCGTCTCTCGATGCTCCAGCGGCTCACCGACTCATCCCGGGTCGCCTCGGCGACCCTGTCCACCAACCCAGCATGACAAGGTGCACCATCCGTGATCACATCCGCTTCGCCGTCCATGCCGTCACTGCTCGGCGTCTTCGCTCACCCGGACGACGAAAGTCTCCTCGCAGGAGGCGTCCTCGCCCAACATGCCGCCGGAGGTGCACGCACGGGGGTCGTCACCGCCACATGGGCGCCGGACAGTTATCGGGCGGACGAGCTCGCTGAGGCACTGGCCGTCCTCGGTGCCGGCCGACCGAGGATGCTCGGGTACGGCGATGCCCGCAACGACTCGTCGGCGCCCGGGCGCACTCGTCTCTGCGACGCGCCCCTGGACGAGGTCATTGTCCAACTGGTTGCGCAGCTGCGGGAGTTCCGTCCCGACATCGTGGTCACCCATGACGCCATCGGCCAACTGACCGGCCACCCGGACCACCGCCACACGCACCGGGTGACGCTGCTCGCGGTGGAGGCCGCCGGGCTCGCGCATCTCTACCCGGAGGCCGGCGCGCCCTGGCAGATTCGCGCCTTCTACGCGGCCACTCACCCGCACTCCGGGATCGGTGTGCTGGGACCGCTGCTGACCGGCGTCGGCAAGACCGTGCTCTCCCTCCCGGACGAGTACGTGACCACGACCGTCGACGTGACGTCGTGGGCGGAACAGAAGTGGGCCGCGATCACCGCGCACCGCGGAGAAGTCGCACGCGAGCGCCCCCTGCCCGGCCTCCTCGCCCGCCTGCCCGAGGACATCCGCCGCACGATCATCGCCGCCGAGCACTTCACGCGCCTCTCGCCCGGCCCTGTCCCGAGCGATCCCCATCAGCTGACGACCTGACGTTCAGGGCCATCCATCCTCGCCAAGGCCGCGATCCGGCTGCCACACCCGATTCGACTTGAGGTACCTCATGTCCAGCGCCTCCCGCACCTCCGATCAGCTCTCCATGCCGGCTGACCAGACCGGCTCCGGCACGGGCTCCGATCATCCGACCACGGACGCGGCACGCCCCCGCGCGACATCCGGCCTTGCGGGAATCCGCGCGGTCGTCGATGACACCGAGGGCGTCCCTCTGACCGTCGCTGTCGCCTCTGGCCTCGAGCCCGAACGCCGGACGGGGCGTTGCCAGTGTGGCGACATCGCGTACGAGGTGACCGGCAGCCCGATCGATCCACATCTGTGTTTCCCTGATGATTGAGTGAGTTCAAGGGACTCACAGGGGTGGCAGATGGACGAGTGGCGGCTGGTGTTCGTGCCGGATCCGGAGCGGTGGGGGCCGCTGCCGGAGGAGGGGGTGCTGGGGGTCCACGACCTGCCTGCCGCCTTGGAGGCGGTGGGACTTCGGCCGGGCGACCCGGTATTTGTACGGCCTGATTTCGTCGTGGACGCGGAATTGCTGCAGTTCGCTCTCTCGCCCGATTTTCGCGACCTGGAGAGAGAATCGCGCCGGAATTACGCGACGGATATCCGTCTGCTGCTGTCGTGGCTTTGGCGGCGGGGCGTTCACTGGCGGGCGGCGACCGACGCGGACTTGCGGGCGTACAAGGAATTCCGCGTCGATTCGCCGTTGAATCCGCAGCGAGTTGGCGGAGCGAAGTGGAACCGGGAGGCAGCCGCGCTGACCTTGCTCTACAAATGGGCGAAGGTCAGTCCCCTCCCGTTGGATGTGGGGCGTCGCGCGGACCGGGAGGCAAGTGCACGGAGCTCCCGAGTGGTGTGGCTGACGCCGCGAACCTGGGGCCTGTGGCAAGACCTGGGGCTGCGAGGACTCGGCCGAGAAGGGGCACCGTTGCCCGGCTGGGATGGACGAACCGAACTGCGGAACACCTCGTTCGTCGGGCTGACGCTGAGTTCGGGCCTGCGGCGGCAGGAGGCCGGGGCGATGCTGACGTTCGAAGTGCCGACCCGGCGCCTTCGGACTGGACGCTACTGCCATGGCCAGGTGGCCAGCGCCCTGTCGCGGTCGAAGCGTGACCGCACCTACTACGCGTCGATCGAGTCGGTGCGCCAGCTCGGCGCCTACAGCGAGTCCGAGCGGACGTGGGCCATCGAGCGTGCCCAGCAGGAGGGCCGCTACGAGAAGCTCCCGCTGATGCGACTGGTCACGAAGCTGACACAGGGCCGGGCTCCGGTCGTGCACTGGGTCGACCGAGACGGGGTGGCAGGCCGGCGGGAGTTGAGCCTGCTGGACTGGCGCGAGCGGCAGTGGCTGTTCATCGAGGGGCCGCACGGCCCGGAGCCAGCATGGCTGTGGTTGACCGAGCAGGGCATGCCGATGCTGCCGGACCGGTGGAACACGGTGTTCTGGCAGGCCAACCAGCGGTGCGAGGAAGCTCTGTTGACGCCGGAGGAACGGGAGGTCCCACGGCTTCTGAGGCCGGCGGCGGTCAGGGGGAAGGTGCCGTACGCGACTCCGCATGCCGCGCGCCACTCCATGGCGCTCTACATGCTCATCGTGCTGAACGAGCTCATGGACAAGAAGTACGGGCTGACCGCCGCAGACCGGCGCGACTTCGCTCAGCTCTACGGCGATCCGTGGTGGCTGGTGAAGACCTTGTTGGGGCACCGGGACGTCGAGACGACGAAGGAGCACTACCTCAACCCGGTGATGCACATGCAGCTGGAATCGATCCTCGCCTTCGACACCGAAGAGGAACACGGCGAGACGGACCGGACGAAGGATCTGAACGGCCTGTTCGCCCAGCTGGCTCGGGAAACCTCCGGAATCCAGGACATCGAGCTGCTGGTCGACGCCCTGCCCATCGCGGAAGCGTCATGAGCGGTCGGGGCCGCAAAGCCGTCCTGCCCCCGCCGGACTTCCAGGCAACCCAGCGAATAGCCGCCGACGGACTGCAGGTCACCGTGGTCAACAAGGAGGGCTTCGAGCGCGTCTTCGACTTCGCCGCGATCGCCGTGCCACAGCCGATGCGCTGCTCCCTTGCGCGAGCGTTCGCCGAGCAGTCCATGGGGTGGAACAGCCACGCGAGCGGGGAGTCATATTGGCGGTCTATCGAGGTCTTCGCTCGGTTCCTCAAGGACCAGGGCCAGCCGGCCGAGGACCTGGGCGACCTCACCTCTGCCATACTCCGGCTCTGGCGCAACAACCACAAGGACACCCCTGGCGGGCGCGAGGCCCTGGCCAAGATTCGGACGTTGCTGAAACGCGAGCCGCGACTGGCGCAGGGCCTGGCCGCCGAGGAACTGGCCCGCCCCGTGCCGAAGAAGGGCAAGCCGTCCAAGCAGTCCTACCGGCCGTCGGAGCGCGACCAGATCCTCCTGGCCGCCGAACGGCAGTTCCGGGCCGCGCTGCTGCGAATCCGGGAGAACACCACTCTGCTGGCCCGCTACCAGGCCGGCGCACTGGATCCGGCCAGCCGGGCCTGGAGGATCGGGGCGACCCTCGAGCACATCGCCGCCACGGGCGAACTGCCCGGGTACCCGGACAAAGACGGGAAGGTCTACACCCGAGCCGAAGCGCTGCTGCGCGGAAAGAACCGCGGGAAGACAACGGGACGGCTGTTCCTGAGCCGGGCGGAACTGACAGCCCTGGCCGTGATGATGACGGACCGCTACGGCTGGAATCTGTCCGTCTTCGACCGTCTGCACGTGCCCGTCATCACTCCCTCCGCGGGAGAGACGGCCACGGTCACCTACGAGGTCCTGGTGGAGAAGCGCCGCTCGGGAGAGGGGCGCTGGTTCGACACGGAGAACTACACCGACTCCAGCGCGGACTCGCCGGGCCGGCTCATCACCCAGGTGCTGGAAGCCACGCAGCACGGGCGCGCCTTGGCCGCCGCCCTGTCCCCCGGCCACGACCTGCTGATGGTCGCCCGCAACCGGCGCCGTACTGACGTGGACTCCAATCTGGACCGGCCCCGGAACGTCGGCCCGCTGTGCTTCGGGGTGTCCAAGGCCGATGCACGAGTATGGGCGAGAGCTCACAAGATCGGCTCCCCCTTCCAACGCGCTCGCAGGACCACCGTCACGACGACGGGCAAGCCGCTGCAGCATAAACGTGGCACCCACGAGAGCGTCTACGTCCTGCCCGACGAGAACGTCCAGGAGGCCGCCGTGGGCGTGATCGCGGCCGGTGCCGAGGAAGCCGTCGAACAGGCCCGCGACTACACCTTCAGGGGCGGCTCACGGACGCGGCCGACGCGGCCCACCAGGAGACCGCGACCGCGGACTGCGCGGACGAGGAGAGCAGCCCCTGGCCGGACCCCAGCGGGGGTTGCGGCGCCGACTTCCTGCTCTGCCTGTCCTGCGAGAACTCCCGGGTCCATACCGGCCACCACCCGCGCCTCGCGCTTCTGCGCCGCCAGTTGATATCACTCCGTTCCAGCTGGCCGGAGAAACTCTGGCGCAAGCGATGGGACGAACACCTCCAGCGACTCGATGACTTGCGGACAAAGGTCAACGAGAGCACCTGGGACGCCGCTCTGGCCCGGGTCACAGACCGCGACCGAATGATCACCGACCATCTGCTCAAGGGAGACCTCGCCTCGTGACGACAGCTCTGACCATCGAGGCCGATCCCTACATCCTTCCCCTGCCGGGGCCGGAGAGCCCGGTGGTCCATGACCGGTGGATCAGCGCCGGCAACACCCACCCCAACTCCCGGTACAGCGACGACGTCTGGTCGATGGGACCGTTGATCGACAACCCCGGGGACAGCATCCTCAATTTGAGGAGGTGCCCCGCCTCCCTGCGAAGCGAGTTCAGGCACCTCATCTGGGTCCTGATCAACGGCGAGCTGCGCCCCACCTACGTACAGGAACGGGGCTTTCAGAACCGGGGACGCGACGGCGTGACCAGCATGCGCGACAACATCCTGCAGTGGCTGAAGTTCGCACGCTGGCTCGACCGGCAAGGCGTGTCCCAGCTCAGCGACTGCACCGTGGAGCACTGGAAGGCGTACGCCGCCAAGTGCACCAGCGGCTGCACGCGCGATTATGCCCTGACGGTTCTGCGCTGGCTCTCGGACCTGTGGGCCTTCGACCAGTTGTCCGTCAGCCCTTGCGGTATTACGCAGCCGCCTTGGGAGAAGGAGGGCGTCGACGACTATCTGCCAGCCGCGACGGGAGAGGCGGGCGGGGAGAACAAAACAGAGCCGCTGGACCCGACCGTGATCGGCCCCTTGCTGACGTGGTCGATCCGCCTGGTCGAGGACTTCTCCGACGACATCCTGGCCGCCTGGGCCGAGCGCCGCCGCATCCACGACCGTGTGAAGGCCACTCCGAGCACCCGAGGGGGTCTGGCAGCCGTCAAGAACTATCTGCAGCCGCTGGTCGATTCCGGGTCTCTCCTGCCCGCCACCATGAGCCGAAAGCACGGTGTCACCCTGGCCCACCACTATGTCGCGGCGGTCACGGGGGCCAGCTGGAACCAGGTCCACGACTTCGCTACTCGGCGCGGGCTCCGTGCGCTCGTCGCCCGGCGGCCCGGTCCCAGCCCGATGCAGGTGCCGGTGATGGGCCGGATCGAGGGGCGGCCCTGGCGCGAGTTCATGGACTATGAGGAGACGCCGATCCTGGTACGGCACCTGGCCACGGCCGCCGCCATCGTGATCCTTTACTTGACCGGGATGCGCCCCCAAGAGGCCCAATCGCTGCGGTCCGGCTGCTGCCCCGATCCGGAACCCAACGAGGACGGCTCCATACCGCGGCACCTGATCCGATCCCACCACTACAAGAACGTCCGCGACTCCGACGGCCACCACATCTCCGCTGGTGAGGAGCGCGCCGTCCCCTGGGTCGCGATCACCCCCGTCGTGAACGCCATCCGCGTTCTGGAGCGCATCGTCCCCAAGGGCGAGCTGTTGTTCAGCTCCACCCACCACGATGTCGTCTCCCAGCGCAAGCACCACGGTGCGCTGAAGCGCGCCAGCCTGGGCCGCCGAGTCGAGAATCTCGTGTCGTGGATCAACCAGGAGGCCACCGCCCAGGGCCTTCCCGCCCAGATGGTGCCGGAGGACCCGCACGGCAACCTTGGACTGAGCCGTCTGCGCAGAACCCTGGCCTGGCACATCGCCCGCCGCCCCGGCGGCCTGGTCGCCCTCGCCATCCAGTACGGACACATGCGCACCGCCCTGGACGCCCGCACCTCCACCGGCTACGGCAACCGGGGTCGTCGGGGGTTCCACGGGGAGCTCGACGTCGAGACCGCGCTCGCTGCGGCGCAGACCGCAGCGCGGCTGCGCGACGCCGCGGCGGCTGGCGAGAAGATCTCCGGTCCCGCCGCTCGACGGGCCCTCATCGGAGCAACCTCGATCCCCAGCTTCGAAGGCGCCTTGACCACCCCGAAGGCCGCCGCCAAGTTCCTCGCGCGCGACGGCCTCGTCCTCTTCGACAACCCGGACGCGTTCCTCATCTGCGCCTTCAAGCGAGATACCGCCCTTTGCGATCCCGATCCCGGGGCGACGGCACCCAACCAGTTCGCCTGCCAGCTCGGCTGCGGCAACGCGATCCGCACCGACACTCACGCGCAGGCGGCACGAGAGCACGCTGATCGGCTCGATGCGAAGGCAGCCCTCGTGCCCCAGCCTCTGGGCGACCGGTTTCGCCGAACAGCAGGCCGCTTCCGCTCTCTCGCCGACGCCCACGACTCCGCCGCCCAGTTCGCCGAGGAGGCCATCGCATGAACCAGCAGCACGAGGACGAACGCTCGCGCATCCGCGCGGCCATGGACCGCCTCCTTGCCGGCCAGCCCACCTGCTCCAACGGCAGCCTCACGGTGGTCGCGCTCGCCGCCGAGGCCGGTGTTCACCGCATGGCTCTGCAAAAGCGCCACGCCGACCTCAAGGAGGAGTTCTACGCGCGGGTGCGTACGGAAACGCACCAGACGCCGGAAGTCGAAAAGCGGCTCCGCAAGGAGGTCGTCCGCCTGAAGGAAGCTCTCAAGGACTCCCGGGCTGCCGAGGCCGAGTCCCGGCATCGAGCAGAGCAGATGGCCCTCGCGGCAGCCGTCCTCATCCTCCGGCGCCCCGACAGCCAGTAGCAACCTGTCCCCGGCAACGTCATCCCGCTCCGCCCGTCCGGCGATTGAAGAGGGCAGACCGTCACGCGGCGACGCCGAGTTTCTTGCGGGGCCGGAGGATGAACTCGCGGACGGCCGGCTCACGCCGCCAGCGGCAAGGACGGTTTGAGCTCGCGGACGTAGTCCTTGGCCCGGCTCGACTGGACGGGGGCGAGGATGTCGACGGACTGGTTACCAAGTTCTCCTTTGCCCTGACCGAGCGCGCCACCTGCCCGTTCGCGTGGCCTTCAGCGGTGTGACTAATGTGTCGCGCGACAGGCATATGCGGCCCGCCACGGGGGACCTGATCCTCCCCGGAACGAGAGGGCGGCCCTTTGTCCTGGCAGAGCACACGGTTCGGGCGAGTGGGTATGCGAGCAATCTGGTGATGCGCGAGCTGGATGAGACGGCCGCCGGTGGCCCGATTGGAGCCCGCCTGGCCGCCTGGCGCCGCCGCCGGGGACTGACCCGGGATGACCTTTCCTCCAGCACCAGTCTGGAGCTCGACTACCTCGCCGGGCTGGAGGCAGGCCGGGAGTGGATGGACCGCCGCGGCCGACTGGCGGCGCTGGCCACCGCCTTGCGGCTCGATGTCGCGGACCTGACCGGTCAGCCCTACCCGCCGCGCGGGGAGGAGCACGCGGCGGTGCGGGCGGTTGCCTTCCACCTGCGACGCCGCTTGGTCCGCCGACAAGCTGACACGGCCCCCGGCGTGCTGCTGGAAGACCTGGCGGAACGGACCCGGGCCGCCGCACGGGCCGATGCCGCGGGCGACGAGCACCATCTCGCCCTCGCACTGCCGGAGCTGATCGAGGCGGCCGACCGCGCCATGGCCGCCGCTGCGGGGCCCGGGCGGAAAGAGGCGGTGCGGCTGCGCGTGGACGCGCATGTGCTGGGCGCCGGGCTGCTGCGGCGCCTGGGCTACAAGGACCTGGCGTGGATGCTGCTGCACCGAGCTCGCCCCGGCACGCTCGAGCCGCTGCCGGTGCTGGTCGAGGAGGTGCGGCTGCTGATCGATCTCGGCCTGCCGGAGTACGCGCTGGCCCGCGCCGAAAGGGCCAAGGACGCCGGAGCCGACTGGGAAGTGGCGGCGCTGGCCGCTGTCGCCCAGGCCATGGCCGGGCACCGCCCGGAGGCCGAACAACTCCTTGCCACCGCCGCCGAACGGGCCACCGACGCACGGGAGTCGTCCCTGGTGGTCGCGGCCCGCGCCGTCGTCGCCGCCGAGTACGGCGACGCTGGCGAGGCCGCCGACCACGCCCGCACAGCGGACCAGACAGCCCTCAGCGGCGCCAACCGCTCCGGTCTGCTGCTGGTCGCCGCAGCGGCTGAGGCCCGCCAGGGCCGCGCCGACCAGGCCGCGGCCCGGCTCGTCGAGGCCGATGCCGTGGCACCGCTGCGGCTGCGGCTGGACCCCTTCGCCCGGGACCTGGTCGCCGCGCTCATTGACCGCACCACCGTTCAGGCCGCGGCGGTCCGGGATCTGGCCGAGCGTGCCGGGCTGCGGTGATGCCGCCCGTCTTGGCGGGAAAGACCCCTGGGGGCAGAAGACGGGCTCTACGCTACGGCTGACGCACGGAAGTTGAGGCGGGGCGATGGACGAAGAACAGGCCCGGAGGATCGGCGAGCGTCTGCGCTCGGCCCGCCGCCAGCGCGGGATGAGCCTGCGCAACCTGGCCGGCCTGGCCGGGGTGTCGGTTGGCTACCTGTCGATGGTGGAGAATGGCCGACGGCTGCTGGACCGCTCCAGCCACATCACCGCCTTCGCCGAGGCCCTGCAGATCGCCCCGTCCGAGCTGACCGGCCAACCCTTCGCCCCGGCAGACCCGCACGCGAGCGCGGCGCATGAGGCGATCCCGGCCCTGCGGCTGACGCTGATGGGGATCACCATGGCCACCCCGCCGGACCGCCGCCCGCCCCGGGTTCCGGCGGCGGTGCTGGCCGAGCGGGTGGAGAAGGCCAACCGGCTCTACCACGCGGCCGAATACGGCACCCTCGCCGCCGGGCTGCCCGCGCTACTGGCCGACCTGCACGCCGCTGCCGAGGCCGCCGTCGGCGGTGCCCGGCTCGCGTTGCTGAAGTTGCTGGCGGACGCCTACCACCCGGCCTGCACGCTGCTGCTGAAGAACCTCGGCTACACCGACCTGGCGTTCATCGCCGTCACCCGGGCGTCCGAAGCGATCGCGGAGTTGGACGACCCGGTCTACTCCGCCCTGTCCGGCTTCTTCCACACCCATGTGCTGATGTCGGCCGGCAGCCCCACCCAGGCCCTGGCCCAGGCCACCGCCGCAGCCAACACCCTAGAAGCACATCTGACGAGTTCGGACGCGCACGCTCTGCTCGGCGAACTCCACCTGATCTCCGCCACCTCGCTGACCCAGGATCGGCAACGGTCCGGGAGGGCCCGCGCTGCAGAGGTTCGCGGCCACCTCGCCGAGGCCGCGAACCTCGCCGGCCGCACTGGCGAGACGCGGGCCTGGCATCTGAACTTCGGCCCCACCAACGTCGGCATCCACCAGGTGAGTCTCAACACCGATCTCGGTCTGCACGGCGAGGCCGTCACCGCCGGGGGCGGGGTGCATCCCGAGGCCCTGGAACACGCTCCGGGGAGGCAGGCCGCCTTTCATGCCGATCTGGGCCGGTCCCTGTCCCATCTGCGCGGCCGGGAGGCCGAGGCGGTCGCGGCCCTGCTGACCGCCGAGCAGATCGCCCCTCAGCGCATCCACGCCAACGCGCCGGTGAGGAACACCGTCGAGTTCCTCACCGACCGGCAACTGCCTACTCACACCGCCCGGGACCTGCGGGGCCTGGCCCACCGCATCGGTCTACCACTCTGACCGGCGGCGCCTCTGCGCCCGGCTGGGGACAATAAGCCCGTACGCGATTGAGTGCGCGCTCGTACGTGGCTGAGCACGTTCGCCCGTACACACCCGTGCGTGGAGTCCATACGCGACGGAGCACGTTGCTTCGTACGCGAACACTCCGTGCGGCGGTGCTTCGTCGGCCCTGAACCGGTTCGGGGCCGGTGGGTTCACGACGGTGAACACCCCTGTGTGCTGGGGCCCTTACCTCGGTCACGGTCCGGGCGGCTGCCGCCCGGAGAGAGGGTGAGCTGCGCGATGTCCAGCACTGCGATGCACCACGACCTCCAGGTGATCTCCACGGCCGAGCACGTCCCGCTGGCCCGCCGCGAGACCGTCAAAGTCCTTGCAAGCTGGGGCATGTCCGAGCAGGTCGTGGACACCGCGTGCCTGATCATCAGCGAGCTCGTGACGAACGTGGTGCGGCACGCGGCCCTGCTCTCGCCTACCGCCACGGTCACCTTCACCGTCGAGGACGGGGCCGAGCTGGTGCTGGCCGTCGCGGATGCCCACCCGTTCAAGCCGAAGCCCCTGCCAGCTGCCCACGACCTCGGGGGCCGCGGCCTGTTCCTGGTCAACGCCCTGGTGAGGGAGGTCCATGGCCGGGCCGAGGTCGTCCCGGACAGCACTACCGGCGGCAAGCGGATTGTCGTCCGCCTGCCCCTGGTCCCCGTCCCCGCCTGATCCACCGCACGTCCGCACCAAACCTCCGCTGCCCAACTCCCGCCACGAGAAAGGGACATGCAGATGCTCGAATCGGTCCGCCACCTTGACCAGGTGGCCCGCGAGTGGAACATCAACCCCGAGGATGTGCTGCTGATCGCGCTGAACGCGTCCGGCGCCCGGTCCCCGCTGGCCAAGCCCCGCATGCGCTTCAAACTGCGGCTGGACTCCCGCCCCGACACCCCGCTGTTCCTGATCCTCTCGCTCGGCCGCCAGGACTCGCCGTTCGAACTGGACGAGCACGAGCTGCGGCTGAACGGCGAGAAGGTCGGTGAGGTCGACGGCATCGAGGACGACGACGCGGTGCTGGGCTACTGGCGCAACGGCACCAAGATGCTCACCCTCAACTCCAACGCACGCAGCCAGTGCACCGGCTGCGTGTTCTGCCCCAACACCCTCGAAGACGCCTCCGACCCGAAGATCAAGGCCCTGGACCTGTCCGGCTACCTCGGGGCGCTGGCGGCGAACTCCGGCATGACCGACCTCGCCCCGGTGGAGACGGTGACGGTCTGCACCGGCTGCTTCCTCTACGAGCATCTCGCGCTCGATCACCTCGCCGAGGTCCGCGCGGCCATGAGCGCGAACGGCTGCACCGGCACCCTGCACTTCCTGTCCTCGGTGCTGACCAGCGAGGACGGCATGGACGCCGCCGCCGGCCTGGCCCCGTTCCACCTCACGCTGACCGCCGAGTGCTTCACCGAACGCCGCCAGATCCTCAAGGAGTCCAAGGCCAAGCTCACGCCCGCCGAGATGACCACAGCCCTCGGGCGAGCCAAGGAGCGGGGCATCACGACCGACTTCACCTACATCGTCGGCCTGGACCCGATCGAGGACGCAGTCGAGCACCTGAAGGACTTCGTGCCGGTCACCACGACCTTCCCCCGGTTCCAGACCTATCAGGCCCACAACGCGTTCATGGACGTCTACCGCACCCCTGGGTCGGAGGCGATCGAGTGGCACCTGACCATGCGCCGCAGCCTGGAGGAGCTCTTCGGCCCCACGGGCTTGCACCCGCAGTGGTGGCAGAACTACCGCAGCCCGTGGTGCTTCACCTTCGCCGGTGAGGAACTGACGGGGGCGAAGGTCTGATGACGGCCCTCACCATCCCCGCCCCCGCCCGGACGGCCGCCGCAGCGGCGAGCGTGATCCGGACGGTTCGTGCCTGGCAGCTGCCCCCGCAGCCCGCCGGGCTCCCGCCCGGCCTGCCCGCGCCGATCACCGCCGCGGCGGGTGAGCCGCCAGCGGGCCCGGCCTGGGCCGAGCACCGCACCCGGTTCGCCATCGAACTGGTCGGCGACGGTATCTCCGGCTGGCAGGCCCCGGTCGGCGAGACGGTCGCGCAGATCATCACCGACGACCTGGCCGCCGGGCTGATCGGGCACGACGCCGCCGCACCACGCCGCCTGGCCTACCGCAAGAAGACCGGGCGGCACCGCAGCGGGGCGCACGCCCGGCAGGCCGCCTCCGCGGTCGAACTGGCCTGCTGGGACCTGGCCTCCCGCGCCGCCGAGGTGAGCGTGACCGATCTGCTGGGCGGCACCATCCGTCCCGCCGTTCCCGCCTACGCCTCCGCCCTCGGGCTCGACCCGGCCCACCCGGCGGCCCGCGAGGCGGCGGCCTGGATCACGGACGCGGGGTTCTGGGGACAGAAGTGGCCGCTGACCAAGCCCCTGATCCTCGCCGGGCCGAAGGCAGTCGCGAAGACGCTCGGCCCGTTACGGGAGGCCACGGGCGAGGCCCGGTTCATGGTCGACGCTCTGGGGCGCTGCCGCCTGGACGAGGCGATGCGGCTGCTGCCCGTCTTCGCCGACCTGGAGGTGGCTTTCGCCGAGGAACTGATGCCGGCCGGCTCCTGGGGCTGGCACCGGCTGCGCGCGGCCGGGGCAGGGGTTCCGTTGGCGGCGGGCGAGCACGCCGTCGACGAGGCCGATCAGATCCGGCTGCTGACCGGCGACGGCGTGGACGTCTGGCAGATCGACCCGGGCTGGTCGGGCGGGCTCGCCCGCTCCTTGCACACCACCGAGCTCGCCGCGGATCTGGGCATGGCGACCTTCCCGCACGGCGACCGGCTGCACGCCGCCCTGGCCCTGGCCGGGGCCTGCTGCCGGGACAAGGTCCCGGCCGTCGAGTGGCACATGACCTTGGAGCCGCTGCGGCAGCAGATCTTCTCCACCCCGCTCCGGGCCGAGGGCGGGCTGCTGCCGGTCCGCACGATCCCAGGGCTCGCCGAGCTTCCCGTGCTGCCGGAGAGGGCGGCGGTGATGGAGGTGACGGGATCGTGATCGCCGAGCCCCGCTTACGCCGCACTCTGTGGGCAGGAGTGCGGGGGATCTGCTTCGACCTGGGCGGCACTCTGGTGCGTCCGGAAGCCGAACCGACCACTGGACAGGTCGCCCAGGTGCTGGGCATCTCGCTCGGCGAGGCCCGCTCGCTGATGGAACAAGGAGCGAAGCGCCGCCGGATCACCCCCGAGGACCTCGCCCATGACCTGGCCGCCGCCTTTGGCCGACGCGCTCTGGTCGGCCCACTCACGCACGTGCTGGAACGGGCCCGGCAGCGGGCCGCCGAACCGGACCTGTTCCTGGACGCCGAACCGGCCCTGATCGCGCTGCGGCAGCGGGGCTTCGCGCTGTTCGCGCTGACCAACAGCCTCGGCTCCTCCATCCCGGCCGAGACCCCGCAGGCGTTCCGGGACTTGCTGGACGGGATGGTCTATTCGGCCGACACCGGTGCGGTCAAGCCCGAGCGTGAAGCATTCGCCGCCGTGGAACACGCATCAGGGCTCGGACCAGGCCAGCTCCTGCACGTCGGTGACTCGCTCCGGGCGGATGTCGCTGGAGCCGCTGCGGCGGGCTGGCACACCGCCTGGCTGGACCGCCGCATGGCTGGCGGCCCGCTGATGACCTCCGCCCGCGCCGTGCGCCTCCACACCCTCACCACCCTGCCCCTGCTGCTGCCCGCCGGGCCCGCACCGGTCCCGACAACGACCTCGGAGGCCCGCTGATGGACCCGACCGGCAAGCACTGCCCGAAGGCGCCCGCCCACGACCCGCTGGCCAGCTCGGTGCCGCTGTTCGACCCCGGCCAGTTGCCGCTGCGCGACTGGTGCACCGGCAGCCGCGAGGACGCGGTGACCGGCCTGATCGCCTTCCCCGACTTCCACAGCCACATCCCCCGCGCCCTCGCCACCGCCCTGACCAGAGGGGGACTGGTCGGGCTGGCGATCGGGGACGTCGACGGGCTCAAGGACCACGTCGAGCGCGCGAACGCCACCGAGCCGGACTGCTACGGGCACCTGGCCGGGAACAAGGTGATGGCCCGCCTCGGGGCCGTCACCCGGGACTGGTTCCACAGCCAGCCCTGGGAAGCCGGATGCGCGGCCACGTTCGGCGGGGACGAGGTCATCATCGCCGCGGCGCTGGACGATGCGTCCGCCTTTCACCGGGCCGTCGCCGAACTGCGGGACCGGCTCGCCAACGAGCTGCCGGTCCGCGTCTCGTTCGCTTTGACCTTTGCCTCCGCCGAGCACCTCCCCGCAGAACGCGGCCTGGGCGGCTGGAAGCACGCGTTCACCGACCGGCTGCTGGCCGCGGTGGACCGCTGCTTGTTCACGCACAAAGCCGCTCGCCGCAACAGCGGCGGCGAAGGCGGCATCATCGCCGTCACCCAGCCCCCGCCGCGCGGAGGCCAGGCCCTGCCTAGGGGCGGACGCACCCTGCTGCCGCTGCCGACAACCGGTGAGAGACTGCACGTTCTCGCCCGTCCGGTCGGATCCGGGGCCCGCGGCATGCTGATGCTGCCCTGCACCGGACCGGCCGGCCTGCGCGGGAAGCGGCTGCGAGTGACCTTCCCGGACGGCACGGCCCGCACCGCCGTCGCCATCTCGCTGCACGGCCAGGCCGCCATCTCCCACGAGACCGTCGAGACGGAAGGGCCCGGCGTCCCGCTTACGCTCCAGCCCGTCCGCGAGAAGTCCGCCCGCGGTGTCCCCGACGACCTGGCCGCCGCCTTGGAGAAGGCCGGGCTGGACTGGTCGGCGCTGCCCGCCCACGAGCAGGCCCAGATGCTCCACCTGATCAGCGAATCCGCCACCGACGACATCCGCGCCGCCCGAATCACCGCCGTCATCGACGCGGTCGCCACCCGCACCCGGAGCTGACCCATGGCCCTCACCGCCACCCCGCGCACCGGCCTCCCGGCCCCGCCCGGGCCGTCCGGCTTCCCCGACTGGAGCCACACCGCCCACCAGGCCGCGCAGGCCGTGCCCGACCAAGCCGTCGACGCCTGCTGGCGGGCCCTGAACCACCTGTCCGCCGCCCAGCTCTACCTGACCGACAACCCCCGCCTCGCTCGCCCGCTCCGACCTGCGGACGTCAAGGAGACCCCTCGCGGGCACTGGGGCGTCTGCCCGCCCGTCAACTTCCTGCTCGCCCACCTCGGTCCGCTCACCGCCTGGCGGCCCGCCGGGTCCGAGTTGCTGGTGCTGCACGGCGCCGGGCACGCGGGACCGTCCGCGCTCGCGCACGCCTACCTCAACGGCACCCTGCACCTGACCGGGACCGGGCCGGGCTGGTCGATGCCGGAACTGAGGGCCTTGATCACCGGCTTCCCCCAATCCGGAGCGGTTCGGCGGGGAGATCACTCCACTCGTCCCCGGTGTCCGGCACACCGGCGGACAGCTCGGCCCCGCCCTTGCCGTCGCGCAGGGCATGGTGCTGGACGCCCCGCACCGCCTGGTCGTCCCGCTGATCGGGGACGGTGAACTGGAAACCGGTGCGACCGCGGCGGCCTGGATCGCACGCCGAGCTCTGGCCGGCAGCGGAGATCACGGGGCAGTGCTGCCGGTGGTACTGGCCAACGGCCTGAAGATGGGCGGCGTCTCCCTGCTGGCCGGCATGAGCGAGGACGAGGTACGCGGCTACTTCACCGGCCTCGGCTACGAGCCGCTGATCCACAACGGTGCCGACCTGCCCGGCTTTCGCCAGCTGCTGGCCGACGCCTTCACCCGGCTGCGGCCGCTCAGCGAGGGCGGGCGGCAGCCGGTGATCGTGCTGACCATGCCCAAGGGCCACACCGGACCGGAGCGGGTGGCCGGGCGGCAGATCATCGGAACCCCGGCCGTCCACAAGACCCCGCTGAAAGACCCCCGCCGCGACGACGCGGAGTTCGCGGCCCTGGCGGCCTGGCTTGCCTCCTATCGGCCGGCCGAGCTGTTCACCACCCAGGGCCGCCCGGCCGACCTGGTCCGCCAGGCGCTGCCGGGCCCCGCCGCCGAGCCGGAGACGGTGCGGCCGTCGGCGCCGCTCGCCTCCAAGGGGCCCCAGTCCTGGCCGGACGTGTCTGCGGTCGTCCGCGAACGCGCGGCGAACGGGGCGTTCCGCCTGTTCAGCCCGGACGAGATCGCCTCGAACCGGCTGGAGCTGTCGGCGGACGGTTCGCTGCCGCCCTGGGCGAGCGAGATCCTGAACGAGGAGATCTGCCACGGCTGGCTGCAGGGCTACACCGAGACCGGCCGGGACGCACTGCTGGCCACCTACGAAGCCTTCGCCCCGGTCAACACCAGCCTGCTTGTCCAGCACCTCAAGCACCGGCGCCTGCGCTACCTCACCGGGCAGGGCGGGCTGCCGTCGGTCAACTACCTGATCACCTCGCTGGGCTGGCGCAACACCTACACCCACCAGAACCCTGGCCTGGTCTCCTCGATGCTGGAGACCGAGGACGGTTTCGTACACGTCTACACCCCGGCGGACGCGATGCGGGCCGCCGCCGTCCTCGCGGTGATGCTGGCCGGGCACGACCGCGTCAACTTCCTGATCACCGACAAACACCCGGGCCCCTCGTTCCCGCCGGACCCGTTCCGCGACGAGCTCACCGACGGTGCCGCCGTCTGGCCCCACCTGAGCCACCACGGTCGCCCGGACCTCGTCCTCGCCTCGGCCGGCGACATCCCAGCCCGCGAGCTGTCCGCCGCCGTCACGCTGCTACGTCGGTCGCACCCCGAGATCAAGATCCGCTATCTGCATGTCAACGACCTCGCGGTCCTCGGCCCGGCCCCGCACTGGCCCTACGCTCTCCCCGAGAGGACCTTCACCCGCATGTTCGGCACCGACACCCCCGTCCTGATGGCCGTCCCCACCCATCCCGGCACGGTCCGCGCCCTGCTGGCCGCTCGTGGCGAGACGAGCCGGTTCCACGTCGTCGGCTACCGGGAACCCGCACGCCCCACTACTCCGGAGGGATTGCTGGAGCACTGTGGCCTCTCGGCCGCTTCCCTCTCCGCCCAGGCCGCCCTCATGATCAAGGAGCACAGCGGATGACGCCCCTCGATACGGCTTCCCGGCCCGACCCGAAGGTCCTGGACGCCTTCGAACGCGAAGGCTTCGTCGTCCTGCGCGACGTGATCGCCCCTGAGTGGCGCGAACAGGCCGCGGTCGCGGCGATGCGGCTGCTGGCCAGCGACCGCATCCGCGGACGGGACCGCAGCGTCGACGGCAAGGACGGCTTCCGCGGCATCGTCGCGATGGACGACGTCTTCCTGCCGCTGGTCACCAACCCGAAGGTGCTGCCCACCCTCGTCGCCCTGTTGAGCGCGAACCTGCAGCTGATGTCCAGCAACCTGATCTACATGCCGTCCATCCCGCCCGGCGACACGCGCACCATCCGCGTTCCCGAGCGGCACGGCTGGCACCGCGACATGAGCTCCACCAACCGCGACCTCGGCACCGAGGTTGTTCCGCGACTGTCGATCAAGGCCGCCTACTTCCTCAGCGACCTCACCCCCGACGCCGGCGTCACCGTGATCCTCCCCGGCAGCCACCCCGACGCCGGGCCCGTCACCGTCCCGGCCGGAGCCATCGACCCGCCCGGCGCGATCACCCCCGACGTCGGCCCTTGCGATGCGCTGCTGTTCGAGAACCGCACCTGGCACGCGGGCGGCCTGAACACCTCCGGCCACCCCCGCCTGGCAGTGATGATGCAGTACGGCTACCGCTGGCTCGCCCCGGTCGACGACCCGGCCCCCCACCTGTTGGACCGCGAGGACCTGACCGACATCGAGCGGCAGCTGTTCGGCCGACCAGACCGCCACCCCGACGGCTCCGTCGCACACGAAGGCGCCGGAGCCGCGCCCATGCGCACCTGGTGGCAGCACCTCAACCCGGACCCGGCTCGTTCTTCGGAATGACACCGCACTCGGCCAACTGGACGCGAAAGACTGAAGAGATGACCTCCTACACGCCTGACGAGCTGTTCACCTCCACCGCCCCCTACTACGCCCGTTTCCGGCCCGGCTACGACCAAGCCTTCTACGACATGCTGGCCGCGCGCTTCGCTCTCGACGGCACTCAGCGCGTCCTGGACCTGGGCACCGGCACCGGCGTGCTCGCGCTCCCCCTCGCCAGGTTCGTCGGCCACGTCACCGCCGTCGACCCCGAGCCCGGCATGCTCGACGAGGGCCGCAAGCTCGCCGCCGAGCAGGACATCACCAACATCGACTGGCGCCAAGGCGACTCCACCACCCTGCTCAGCATGGGCCTCGAACCGGTTCTGCTGACCGTGATGGGCGCGGCCTTCCACTGGATGAACCGAGATCAGACCCTGCGCGACCTCGACCAGCTCATCGAGCCGAACGGGGCCGTCGTCCTCGCCTCCGGCGGCGCCCCCGGCGACCTTGAGCCCGCCCCCTGGCTCCAGGTCATCGCCGATGTCCGCACCGGCTACCTCGGGCCCGAGCGCCGAGCCGGGTCGGGCACCTATTCCCACCCCAAGGAACGCCACCAGGACGTGCTGGCCCGCTCCCCGTTCTCCAACGTCGAAACCGCCCGCTGGGACCGCACCGTCACCCGCACCCTCGACGAAGTCATCGGCCTGCAGTTCTCCTACAGCTACTCCAGCCCCGCCCAACTCGGCGACCACAAGGACGCCTTCGAACGCGATCTGCGCCAGGCGCTCACCGAGTTCAACCCCGACGGCGTCTTCGACGAAGTCGTACGCACCGAAGCCATCATCGCCACCCGCCCCTGACGACTCGCGCTGAGTGGCCGCAATCGGCGCACGCGGCCGGCGACACGCCAGAGCAGCCGAACATCGGCCAGCGTCCCGCCGGACGGCTCCGTCCATCCGCTGCCGTCACCGCAGGCCGCCGACGGCTTCCTGACGAACATGGAAGCGATGGCACACTGATCTGCCCAACTTGCCCATCACGTCTGGGAGATCACCTGATGAACGCCACCCCCACCGCCGACGCCAAGCGCTCCGAACCAGCCGAGGATCGCACCGGCGGCTGCCTCTGCGGTCGCATCCGCTTCACCGCCCAGGGCCCCGCGGTGTTCCCCCACACCTGTGAGTGTGAACATTGCCAGAAACTCGGCGGCACCCCCGTGATGTGGTGGGTGGGCTTCAAGACGCTCACCTGGATCGGCGAGGGCGGCGAGCCGACCTGGTACGAGACCTTCCCCGGTGAGGCGAAGCGTGGCTTCTGTCCGACCTGTGGCAGCCGTGTCGCGGCGATCGACAGCGACATCCCGGAGATCGGCATCAACGTCACCGCCCTCGACGACACCAGCGGCGCAGACCTCGTGCCGATCCACGCGTCCTTCCATGGCAACGCCGTGGACTGGCTGCCTCCGGTGCCGGAGACCGAGCACAGCACGACCGGTTGACCGCCCGTCCACGCGCGTTTACGGCGCGACCTTCACTCGTGCGGGCTATTCAGCGGCTCCACCTGCACTTTTGACCACATGCGATGCCTAACCTTGCCCGTGACGGCGAGTGGTCAGCAGCGAGTTCCTGACCACCGTCTACGAGCCGGGGGCGTGGTGGAGGTTAGGGACGTGCGTCATGCGTACGGTCGTCGTGAGGTTCTGCGGGGCTTAGAGCTTGATCTGCGGCCTGGCGTGCTGGCCGGGATCGTCGGGGAGAACGGTGCGGGCAAGTCGACGCTGTTGAAGATTTTGTCCGGTGAGCTGCGTCCGCAGCGTGGCGCGGTCCGTCATGGAGCCCGTTTCGGCTACTGCCCACAGGACGTGGTGGTCAACGACGCCCTCACCGTGCGCCAGCATCTGGAGTTCTTCCGCGTCGCACGGGGGCTGCCTGATCTGCGGCACGCCGGGGAGGTCATGGAGGCGCTGCGGTTGACGGAGTACGCCGATGAGCGTGCCGGTCTGCTCAGTGGCGGAACCCGTCAGAAGCTGAACCTGACCCTTGCGCTGATGCATGACCCGCAGGTGCTGCTGCTGGACGAGCCCTACCAGGGTTTCGACTGGGACACCTACCAGCGCTTTTGGGACTTGGCGGCGCGGTTACGTGATGCGGGCCGCTCGGTCCTCGTCGTCTCGCATCTGGCCTATGACGCCGAGCGCCTGGACGAGTTGTGGCGGCTTCAGGACGGCGTCCTGCACCCCACCATGGCGGTGCCTGCGTGAGGCGCAACCTGCGTCTGTATGTGACAGCAGCCCGTTTCGACCTGGTCGAGCACACCCGCAACAGGCTCGCCATGGTCCTGGTCGCCCTGTTCATCCCCTGCTGGATCAGCCTGGCTTACGCCGTCATCCCCAGCAGGCCCCTGACCTTCAGGCTGCGCGCGACCGGCCTGCTCCTGGCACCCGCAGGCAACCAGATCACGCAGATCACCGGTGCCATCAACGCCGTCACCCTGATCACCGGGTTCATGATGTTCGCCGTCACGTTCAACGGCGGACGCTTCGACCGCCGCCTGGCCATGGCCGGCTACCCCCGCATCCATCTTGTCCTGGCCAAGACCACGTCACTGACCCTGGCCTCCGGCACCATCGCCGCCTATGCCGCCGCGGTGATCTGCACTGCCTGGAGCCCGCGCCAGCCTGTGCAGCTTGCCGCGGCCCTGTTCTGCGGAGCGATGACCTACGGCGCACTCGGGGTGGTCTTCGGCTCCCTGCTGCGCCGGGAAGTGGAGGGCATGTTCGCCCTGGTCATGACCAGCCTCGTCGATGTCGGCCTGCAAAGCCCTCTGGCCAGCGGCGGCACCAAAAGCGCTGCCGTGCAATTCCTGCCCACCTACGGCACCATGCAGGCCGCCACCGCCGCGGGCTTCACCCACACACCTCTGCCCGGCGATCTGGCCGTACAGATCCTGTGGTTCGCCGGCGCTGCACTTCTGAGCCTGCTTGCCTTCCACCGCCGCACCAAAGACGCCCTGACCACACGGCCGCCCTTCCGTCTGCCTTGGCCACCCAGGCACCGCCAACCTGCGAGCCCGGCACGGGCCACGTCGACAGCCCGCTGAGCAACGCCCGGGTGCGACGGCTCACACGGGCCCTCCGAAGGGAGGGTCGCGCCCTCAACGCAGAGCGAAGCGCCGGCCCCGGAAGAGAGCCGGTCGAGCAGAAAGGGTTGAAAGATGCTGGTAAGGCGATGGCTGGATGCGGCGGATATCACTGATCCCGTCCTTCGGCACTGCTACACGGTGTGCGTGCGAGAGCTGGCCAACGCCGACGGAGGGACGGCCCGTTATCACGGCCTGCGCAGCGCTCCCGCAGCGGCTCGGCCTCACGTGGCGGCACTGCTCGCACACGGGTGCCGCGCCGATCTCTGCGTCGACAGCGGCCCGGTCAAAGACCGTCAGCGGCACTTCACCGCATTTGTCGAGGACACCTGGGCGGCCTTCGCCGCCGGCGGCTCTCACGACCCCGTCCTGCACGCCACGGTCCACACCTACCGGACTTACGGTATGCACCTGTCGGTGATTGAGGACATGTTCAGCGCGATGCAGCGGGACCTCGACTTCCGTGACTTCCCCACGTTCGATGACCTGCGCCAGTGGTGCATGCAGATAACCGGTGGCCCGATGGCCATGGTCTACCGGGTGATGGGCGCCGCGACCGAACCCGCATATGAGCTGCTGGTACGCGAGTTCTCCGTGTCCGCACAGTTGACGGATGCGCTGCGCGACCTGTCGGAAGACCTCGACGACGGGCGCCTCTACCTGCCATTGGAGGACCTCGACCGGTTCAACGTGCGCGCCGAGGACATCAAGTCCAAACGCTGGACACCAGCTATGGCCGACCTCATCGCGTTCGAGGCCGAGCGGGTCACCGAGCAACTGCACAAAGCCCGTGATGTGGACCACGGTCCCGTGAGCGCCATCTGGCGCGCCCGCTGTGAGCACCTGGCCCTGCTCATCGCCGCCGTGCTGGCCGCGAGCCAGGACGTCCTCCACCGACCGGTGCAGCCTCCCCTGGGCACGCTGCTCGATGTGTGGCGCCCCGTCATGCGCACCGTGATCCCCTGCTGACCTGTGAAAGGACGCGCCGTGTCTCTTGCTGTGACTTCCACCGGCGACACGTACATTCCGCTCCTGGAGGCCGAGCTGCTGCGCTGGGTGGGCAGCGGCGACAGCCTGCTGGAGCTGGCCTGCCTGGACGCGCTGTTCCCCCCGGGCAAGCTCCTGCGCCCCGTGCTGTGCATGGAGTCGGCCAAAGCCGTCGGCGGCACCGCCGACCAGGTGCTGGCCTTCGCGGCCGGCATCGAATGCCTGCACGTCGCCAGCCTCATCCACGACGACATCATCGACCAGGACCCGGTACGACGCGGGCGGGCCTCCACCGCCGAGCAGTACGGCTTCGCCGAAGCCCTGGTGGCAGGCGATGGCCTGTCGATGGCCGGAGTCGCGGCCCTGCTCAGTTCCGGCCCCGCCGAGCGCGTGCTGCAGGCAGCACGGTTCACCATCGAGGCCCTGCGCCACATGTGCCAGGGCCTCATGCGCGAAACCGAAATCCGCGGCGACCTGACCTGCGGAGTGCCGACCGTCCTGAACATCATGCAAGCCAAGACCGCCGCGCTGACCGGCGCCGCGTGCCAGGCCGGCGCCATCCTGGTCGGAGCAACCCCACAGCAGCACCAGGCCCTGCGCCAGTACGGAGAACACCTCGGCATGGCCTTCCAGATCCGTGACGACCTGCTCCCCTACACCACCGAGGACCAGGTCACCGGCAAGACAGCCACCAGCGACGTCGCCAACCTCCAACCCACCCTGCCCGTCCTGCTCGCCTACGAAGCCGCCGACGAAGCTGACCGCAACCGCCTGACCACCGTATTCCGCGGCGGCACCGACCCCGCAACCGCACACCGAGACATTCTCGCTGTGCTGACACGCACCGGCGCTCTCGCCAAGGCGACCCGGATGGCATCCTCCTGCGCCGAACAAGCACGCGCCGAACTCACCGGCCTGCCACACTCCACCCAGCTCGCCGAACTGGCCACATCAGCAGCCGACCGCCAGCGCTGACATAGCGTCAGTCACGGCTCGGCGAAGCCCCATCGACGTCTACTGCCGCACCCACACAGCCTCAGGCGTAGGCGAAAGATCTGAACACATCAACTTGACCGGGTACCTGCGCCTACGAACACTGCCAGAAACCCGGCCGCACCCCCGTGATGTGGTGGGTGGGCTTCGAGACGGTCACCTGGACCGGTGAGAGCGAGCCGACCTGGTACGAGACCTTCGGGGGTGAGGCGAAGCGCCGTTTCTGCTCGACCTGTGGCAGCCGTGTCGCGGCGATCGACAGCGACATCCCGGAGATCGGCATCAACGTCACCGCCCTCGACGACACCACCGGCAAAGACCTTGTGCCCAGCCACACCTCCTTCCGCGACAACGCCGTGCACTGGCTGCCTCCGGTGCCGGAGACCGAGCACAGCGCGGCTGGTTGACCGCCCGTCCGCTGGCCGGCGGCTTCACCCGCACCCTCGATGGTCCCGGCCAGCATCCTGTCCCCGCCCACCGGCAGGGCGCCAGCTCCCGGGCTGAGACCCAAAGCGGGATCTGCTCGGCCAGGATGACGGAGAACTCTGCGAGGGCCGCGCGGTAGTCCGAAACGTTCAGGGATGCTTAACCAGGACGGCTTCAGAAAGGCACTGGGCTACTTCCTAGAGGAATTCAGGCCGTCGAGACCTGACGAGAAGGGAGCGACCGACCACCGCAGGAAGAGAACTGCGGGCCGCCTCGAAGAATCTGGGTGGGTGGGAAATCAGCGGCGAACTGAGAGTCGCCCAACACAGGTTCATCAATTTCTTCGAAGCGGCCTACATCGCGCCAGCGAATGAGACACAGTCTTCCTGACGGGAGCGGCTCTTCCCAACCGTTGGGTGGCCGTCTCACTCCTTCGACGGCTGCCACCGCACAGAGGAGCACAAGTGCTGAACACATGGACTTGACAGGGAATTGTGTTCCTGCGAGCACGACACCCGGATCTCTGGCGGGTCGGCCGTGTTGTGGGTGGGATTCCGCAGGGAGGTGTTGCTCTGGACCGGACCCGGCGGCGAGCCCACCTTGTACTCGACCTGGCCGACCCTGCACCGCGGCTTTTGCCCGCGCTGCGTTATGCAAGCGGAACGCGTGTCCAGAGATGTGGTGTCTCACGGATGGCGCGGTACGAAGGAGTGGTGCCGGGCCGACAGCTGCCAGGGTAAGAAGCCGACGTGTCATACACGCCGCCCTCCACCGCCGTCAGCAATGCGGCGCCCACGGGTCGTCGTACCCGGCCGGGTCGGGCTGTTCGGGATGGAGCATCTCTCGGATGCAGTGTCGCAGCCCCGTTTCGCCGGACCTGCTGGCAGCGGCCATCCAGGGCAGGGCGTCCATAGCGTGGGCGCGCTCGTCGGAGGCGAGGTCGTCGACGGCGGCGCAAAGATCGTCAGGGGTGGGTTCGTCGGTGAGGCAGAGCCAGCCGATCGCGGCGGCCAGTCGGACCTCAGGTACCTGTGTCCGGTCCCGCCACAGCTCTCGGATCCACTCGGTGGTCGGTGGGTGGGGGTGGTTACGGGTGGCTTCGGCGGTGGCGAGGACCAGGGCAGCACGGACGATCGGGTCTTGTTCGGTGCCGAGCCAGGTGCGGAAGGCGGCACGGACCGCGCGGTCGGGGTCGGCGGCGGTCGCCAGCGCGTAGGCGGCGCGGATGCGGGTTGCGGGGCCGGGGTCGTTGAGGAGGGGCAGCAGGAGGGCGGTGTCGGCGGTGATCACGGCCCGGGCGGCGGCGACCGACCAGCCTGCCGGGTAGCCGGTCACCTCGACGCCGTAATCGTCGTAGAGGGTGTCGTCCCGGGTGTCGGCGCGGTGGAGCAGAAGTTCGTTGCGGGAGGCGACGCCGAAGTGGCGGGCGCGGGCAGGGGAGGAGACTTCGGCGAGCGCGTCGGCATGGTGGGGGTGGCGGGTGTCGGCGGCTATCCGGATCAGGAACGGTACGGCGAGCACGGTCGCGGCCCGCATGTCGTTGGCGCACATGCCGCTCACAACGCCCGTTCCGGTGCGAAGGGGAGAGTCGCCGGTGTGCAGCAGGTGAACGGCCTCTCTGACGTGATCCCCCTGTGGGAAGTGCTCCCAGGGAACTTCGTCGAGCAGGAATCCGTCCATGGCCTCGGGCCGAATAGCGGCCGCCACCGCCCGCACGTCGAACGGGCCGCCCACGAACGAGGACAGCTCCGCCCCGTCCACCAACGCCCGGCACATCGCGAACGTCGGATCGGTCCGCCACTCGCCCACGTCACACCCCCATCTCATCGCCGATTCTAGTTGGAGCCGATCATGCCCGAGCGGGCCGGCCTCGGTGCCGAAGTGCTGCGACTGCGCTGCGAGGCGGGCACCAGGCCGGCCATTTCCGAGGCAGGACGCGGGGACGGGTGATCATCAGGCCCGCCTGCTCGAGGCCGGACGCTGAATGACAAGCGAAGCGGGGCAGCCACTGGTGGGGCACGACGATCAGGGAGCTGATGGCTTCCGAAGCGGCCGGACACTGCCACCGGTCGCTTCGGCGATCTGACCTCGAAGGGCGACCGCGTCGACCTCCAGCTCGGCATTGCGCAAGGCCAGGACCTGGATCTGGTTCGCGTAGACGGTGACGGTGGCCTTCAACTCACGGACCTCCTCGGCCTTCTCTCGGCGAAACTCGCGCAGTTCCTTCCGCAGCCGGGTCACCTCGGCCTTGAGCTCGTCAACCTCGGGACGCTTGGCGTCGGGGGCGGTCAGGATTTCCTTGATGACGCTGGCGACAGGCGAGCGGTAGTAGGACGCCCGGGAGACGCCCGCCTCGGCGGCGATGTTCACGACGTTGACGGAGCCGTCCGTGATCTCCGGGCGGCCGTCCAGCAGCCGCTCGAACGCGCGCATGATGTCCCGGTCCATGTCGCTCAGCTCTTGTTCGCGGGAGAGTTGGGCGAAGACAGTCTGGGGAGTGCGTGGGCCGGTCACTGGTTGCTGCCTTCCTCGTCGGTGAGTTCAGCGACCAAGCTATCGAGGGTGGTTTGGTACTCGCGGATGGCGATTTCCTGGAAGTGAGGAAGGTCCCTGGCGTCCTTGAACTCCTCGCGAGCGAGGTCTCGCGTGAGCTGGATTCGGGGAAGATGGACCGCCGACCGACGGGAGTTAGGGCAGGTCACGCACATGTTGAGCATCGGTAGGGGCTGCCGGATGGTCTTGGCTCGCTTGCCGCAAACGGCGGTCTCCGCATGGTGGAAGCAGTCGTTCAGTGCGCCGGGGTGCAGGGTGCGGGTCAGGTGCCGCAGCATCGTTCGGAGCCGTTCCGGGCTGGCGACGGCCCCTGGCAGGTCGCCGAGCTCGGCCCGGATGCGGTCGAACTCGGCCTCAACACGCTTGTCCGCGCCGCCGGAGGACCGGCCGCCTTCGTTCCAGTCGTGGTAGAGGTCCTCGACGTAGTCCAACCGGGCGACGGCCTTGTCGGCGGCGACCTCATCGGCAAATCCGGAGGCCGAGGTTCCTAATGGTGGAGTCGGGTATTGGAACTGCCCGAGTACCTGTCTGATCCGCACCTTGTGTTCCTTGTGGTGGCTGGGTCTGCGCGCCTCAAGGGGAGTGAGCGTGGCAGGGCCCGGGAAAATCGAGTGCCACGTGAAGGGCGGACCGCCAGGATGAGGATCATGACTGGTGAGACGCGCGTGGGGAGCTGGCAGGACGTGGGAGTGGCGGGGCGCCCGCTTGCCTTGGTCACGGGGGCGGGACGTTCGGCGGGGATCGCGGCGTCCGTGGTACTGAATCTGGCCCGGGCCGGTTGGGACGTGGCCTTCACGTACTGGACTCCGTATGACGCGCGGATGCAGTGGGGCATGGAGCCGGGTGCGCCCGAAGAGCTGCGGAAGAAGGTGGCGTCCCATGGGGCGAGAACGCTTGCGGTCGAGGCGGACCTGAGCGACCCGGCGGTGCCGGCTCAGCTCTTCGACAGCGTCGAGCGGGAGCTGGGGAACGTCACGGCGCTGGTGCTCTGCCATTGCGAGTCGGTTGACTCCGGCTTGCTGGACACCACTGTGGAGAGCTTCGACCTGCATTTTGCGGTCAACGCGCGGGCAACGTGGCTGCTGATCCGGGAGTACGGACTGCGATTCCGCGGGCAGCACGGAAGCGGGCGGATCGTCAGCCTGACCAGCGACCACACCGCTGGCAACCTGCCCTATGGGGCGAGCAAGGGGGCAATGGACCGGATCACGCTGGCCGCCGCCCGCGAGCTTGCCCATCTGGGAGTGACCTGTAACGCGATCAATCCCGGGCCGACTGACACCGGGTGGATGACCGAAGAGCAAAAGGCGGACATGATCCGCTTCACGCCCCTGGGACGCCTCGGTGTGCCGCAGGACTGCGCGAATCTGGTCACGTTCCTCTGCTCGGCAGAGGGCGGATGGATCAACGCCCAGCTTCTCCAGAGCAATGGTGGTCTCGGGTAGCCAAGCGCATGAGGCAAGACTCACGGGATCTTCCGGCTGGCGACGTCGGCGGCATAGGCGGCCCAGTCCCCGGCCGATGCTTTCTGCCACTGGACGGCGACCTTGATGTGGACGCCGAGCATCCGGGCGAGGATCGCGGCGGGAAGCTCGGTCGCGAGTGTGAACAGCGCAGTGGACCGATCCTGCTTGGGTCGTATTCCGATGTTGTGGAGGCGCTTGCCGATCTGGCTGTCGGTGAGAGGGCGCCCTGGATGGCCGCCCGGGAACAGCCAGGGGGCATCGTCCGGAGTGCCGATCTTGGCCTTGCCGCGGCGGGTCGCGACGAGCTCGCGGACCAGGCTGGCCAGCGGCGCGGGGAGGACGACCGGCGAGCTGCCGAATATGATCGTGACGGTGTCGCCGTCGATGTGGACGTCGGCAACGGTGAGTTGACTGATGGTGGCGATCTTCTGTGCGTAGAGGATCAGCAGCAGTCCGGCGACGCGGTCCGGGGTCGGCAGTGAGTCGTCGTTGAGGAGGCGCCGTGCATCGTCCCAGCGTTTCTCACTGTCGATGGTGCCCTGTGGGCCGGTCCAGCGGACGGTGCCGTAGGTGAGTCCGCGGGCATGCCGGTGCTGTACCGACCAGCGCACGAAGTGGCCGGTCTCGTCGCGATAGCTGACCGTGGCATCGGCCATCCAACGTTCCAGGTCCAGCTGGGTGCAGGTCCCCAGCGTCAGCCCTTCGCTGTTGAGCCAGGTGAGGAAGCTGTCGGCTGCGGTGACGTGGCAGCGAACGTTCAGGTCCTGGAGTCGAGTCGCGTGCTCTTCGGCAAGGCGTCGTCGGAGCCGGCGCATGTGGTGCCAGACCGCGTAGCCGTGCAGGATCCGGCGCTCGGCGAGATCGGTGCGGGCCTGGACTGTCTCGGCGACCCATTTCTCCAGGGCGATGAGCCGTTCGTCGCGAGGCGGAAGGGTGCCGGTCGCGACCAGCACACTGCGCAAGTAGGCCAGCACTTTGCCCGGGGGCAGTTCGTCGAGGACCTCGTGTGTGACGGGCCTTTCGTCGCGTCCTATGCGCTCCAGGAGGTCGCGCGCCTTCGAGCGAGAGACCCAGGCAACGGCGACATCCGGGCGTTCGACACTCATCAACGCCGCGTGGAACAAAGCGAGTTCAGGGCGGATGGCTCCGGTGGCGTCACCGAGGAGGTCGCGTACTTGCTGATCGAGGACGCATCGCTGGCAAGGGCGGGGGCTGAGCTGCCAGGTGGTGGTGCAGACCGGGCAGCGGCCCCAGAAGTCGGGGTCAGGGTTGGTGCACTTCGCGCACAACGGCGCCTCCCAGGTGCCGCCGCGGGCCTGGGCGACGGTGCCGCAGCCGCTGCAGGTCACCCATCGGTGCTGGCAGCGTTCGCACCACGGCTGGCCGGTGGCCCGGGACATCTCGCAGGGCGCCATCCGCCCGCAGATGCCGCACTCAGCGGTGATCCTTGGGCGGCAGTTGTTGCAGCGCGGGCCGTCGGGCAGCCGGTTCGCGACGGGCATGCGTCGGCGGCAGCCGACGCACTCCTTCAGGTTCGCGGGCTGTCTGATCATGCAGTTCGGACACAGCGGCCGCCCATCGGTGTCGCGGGTGGCAGGCTCGCGCACGGCTCCGCAGCCGGAGCAGGGGACGGCCGCGTGGCGGGCGAAGCAGGCCCGGCAGATCCTCTTGCCCTCCAGCAGTTTGGACAGCGCCTTCACCTCGTGGCAGCGCGGGTAGGCCGGCCGGACAACCTTGGTCGCCCCGGCCTCGACGAGCTCGTTGATGAACCGCAGGGCAGCCGGGGTGGGGGCTTCGTAACCGGCGCCGGTCAGCAGCTCGGGGCGGGCGACGACGGCCCAGGCCAGGCGCCGCTGCCCGGCGGGCCGGACGGTGGCTCGTCCGAGAGCGGCCAGGACCGCGTCGTCGGTGAGGGCGGGATCGAGGCTCGTGACCAGCTTGGTCAGTTCCCGAAGCGGATCGCCGTCGGTGTCGGGGCAGTTCTGGCAGCGGGGCTCGCCGTTGCGGTCCCGGCTGACGACGCGTCGTTCTTCGTGGCAGCCCGCGCAGACGGCCGGCTTGTCGAAGCAGGGCGAGCATCCCCACCGTCCGCCGGTGCTGCTGCCGACGTAGCGGCATGCGCGTCCGCATTCGCCGCAGCGGGGCAGTGCGACGTCCTGGGCTCCGGCGTCGTGCAGGGCCATCAGCAGTTTCGCGACGCAGTAGGGTGCCGGTGGCTGTCCGGTCCGTAGCAGCGACGGAGCGTCGTGCAGGGCCTGGGCGAGGCTGCGGCGGCCTGCTCGTGCGCGTACGACCGTGCAGACGACGTCGCGGACGTGCTCGGCGGTCAGGTGTTTTTCGACGTTCCCGACGAGCCGCACGACCAGGCCGACTGGATCCGCGACGACCTCCTCGGCGAGACCGGTCACCGGTCGACTCCGCTGATCCGAGCCCGCCGGGGCCGCAGTTCTCCGACTCCTTCGGCAACCGAAGTCCCTCCCGCAGCAGCTTTCTTCGGCCTCTTCGCGGAGCCGGCCACGGCGATGGGCTCGATGAGATCGTTCATGGCGAAGCCGAGGATGTCGAGCAGGGCCATGAGGATCTTCAGGCTAAGGCGTTCGGGCCTTTCGACGACGAGCCGGTAGACCTGGCTCGACGACAGTGTGATGCCGCGTTCCTTCAGTGGCGGGATGAGGTCGGTGGTGGAGAACATCCCGCGGTCCGCCATGACCTTGCGCAGGTGCCAGTGGTAGTCGAGCTTGGCGGCCATCATCGGGTCCTTCCTCGTCAGACGCCGGCGAACGCCGGGGCCAGGGCCTTGCTCAGGGCAGTGTTCATGAAGTCGTCGCTGACGTGCGTGTAGATGGCCGTGGAGCTGTCACACTCGTGACCGACCTGCTGCTGAATGAAGCGCCGGTCCACCCCGTCCTCGGTCAGATGCGTGACGTAAGAATGACGAATTGAGTGCGGAACTAGTTCTTTGGGGAGCTTTAGGGCGTCTCGGTATGCCTCGAACCGGTCGTTGATCGAGCTCGGCTGCAGGCGTCCCCCGCGTTCGGTGATCCACAGAGCCGGGTGATCGGGGAACCCGAAGCGCGGCCGGACGTTCTCGACGTAGTCCTCGACCGCCTCGACGGCCCAGTCCATCACCGACAGCACGTTCCACGTGCATCGTGAAATCGCAGGTCGCGGGTCTGGTGTGAGTGACGATTCGGGGGCTCGTGCCGGTCGGCGGCTGTTGTCTGTGCCGTAGATCATCGGGCAGGTCCGGTTCCGACGGTCTGCCGGGTTCGGCTGCGCCCGTGGCCGACCCCCGCCAACGTCCGCCAGCAGGGCGGCACGTCATGAGACCGCGGGAGGCTGCGGAGATGCAGGAGCGGCAGTGGATCACCGCTCGCCGGAGCGAACTGGACGCCCTCGCCGAGCGGTTGACCAAGTAGTTGCAGGAGTTGCAGGTCGAGCGGGAGGAACTGGCGATCGCGGAGCGGGTTTTGAATCGTTTGGCCGAGCAGGCCCAAGCCGATATCGAGGCGGTCGCTCCGGTATCGGCGAAGGTGGCCGGGCGGGCGGTACTGCTGATCCCGCACCGCAGCGACGTGGCCGACGAGGGTGCACTGCCGGGCGACTACCGCAAGATCCTGGCGATCGTGCGGGAAGCGGACGGCCCGGTGCAGGTCAGGGCGGTTGGCGAGCGGCTGGGCCTGGACGCGTCGGTGCGCGGCAGGCTGGAGCCGCTGCGGGCGAAGAGGACCAAGCTCGCCGACCGTGGCTGGCTGCACAAGCGCCCTGACGGGCGGTTCACCGCACGTCCATAGCTGGGCGGGGCTGGGGGCTGCAATCGTCATCCGACAAGACTCGCCCGATTCCCAACCGGTTGACGTATTCCGATATGGGAATATGATGGCTGCCATGGCACGAGCAGCGACGACGTCGGACGCGTTCAACGCGATCGCCGAGCCGCAGCGCCGGGACATCCTGGCGCTGCTGCGGGCGGGTGAGCGGCCGGTGACCGACCTGGCCCAGGAACTGGGGATGAACCAGCCGCAGGCGTCCAAGCACCTGCGGGTGCTCCGGGAGGTCGGGCTGGTGCGGGTCCGCGGGGCGGGCAAGCAGCGCCTCTACGGCCTGGACGCCCGCGGGCTGCGGCCCGTCCACGAGTGGGTCGGCGGATTCGAGAGGTTCTGGAACGAGAGCTTCGACCGGCTGGACACCTATGTGCAGGACCTCAAGCAGACACAGCAGGAGGAATGACCGATGGCAAGGGCAAGGCAAGAAACGCCGGCGGAGCCGGCGACGGCCGACCGGGAGATCGTGATCTCCCGGGTCATCGACGCCCCGCGGGAGCTGGTGTTCGAGGCGTTCACCGAGGTCCGGCACCTGTCGCGGTGGTGGGGTCCGGAGGGGTTCACCACCACCACGCGGTCCTTCGAGTTCCGCGAGGGCGGGGAGTGGGACTTCGTGCTGCACGCCCCGGACGGGACCGACTACTCCGAGTGGATCCGCTGGCTGCGGATCGCCCCGCCGGAGCGGATCGCGCTGCTGCACGGTGAGTCCCGCGACGACCCGAACGCCTTCGAGTCCTTCCTGACCTTCGCGCCCGACGGCGCGGCGACCCGGATCGTGATGCGCACGGTGTTCCCCACCAAGGAACTGCGCGACGAGGCGGTCGAGAAGTACCACGCGATCGAGGGCGGCCAGCAGACCCTGAGCAACCTGGCGGCCTACGTCACCGAGATCGTTCGGAAGGGGGCGGAGCGCTGATGGCCGGGAAGGTGTTCTTCAGCGTGTCGATGTCGCTGGACGGGTTCATCGCGCCCGAGTCCCTCGGGGACTTGATGGGGCAGCAGTGGATGGAACTGCAGCAGTGGATCTTCCCGCAGCGGTTCTTCCGGGAGAACCTGAAGCTGGGCGAGGGCGGCGAGGAGGGTCGCGACAACGACATCGTGCGGGAGACGTTCGAGCGCACCGGCGCGAGCGTCATGGGCAAGCGCATGTTCGACGCCGGCGAGCAGATGTGGCCGGAGGAGGCGCCGTTCCACACGCCGGTCTTCGTCGTGACGCACACCAAGCGTGACCCCTGGGAGCGGCCGGGCGGGACCACGTTCCACTTCGTCAACGACGGCATCGAGACCGCGCTCGACCAGGCCCGCGAGGCCGCCGGCGACCGCGACGTCCGCATCGCGGGCGGCGGCGCGACGATCCTGGAGTACGTGAACGCCGGCCTGATCGACGAGTTCTCGATCGCGCTGTCGCCCGTGCTGTTCGGCTCCGGAATCCGCCTGTTCGAGGGCGTGGACGCGTCCAGGGTCGCGCTGGAGCCAGTCCGTTCGGAGCCGTCGTCGCGGGTGACGCACCTGACCTACGCCGTGCACCCACGGTAGCCGCGCCATCACTCCACCTCAGCGACCCGAGCACCCACGGCGCACACGCTTGAATCAGCAGGCCACCATGGCCAACTGTGAATAGCTGTGTAACTGGCGGGCCCCCGGCGGCAGTTGAGTTTGATGTGAAGAAAAACAACGGTCTCACCGAGGGGTCCTGACGGACTTGGTCGAGCGCCACCCTGAACTATCTCGCCGGCCTGATACGCGGCCACCTGAAGAAGATCGGCTCGCGGTGGCGGGCCCAGCCCGCGGGTAAGATCGCCAGCATCGTGCTGGCGGTCCTGCGGTGGATCCGGGCTGAGTGAAGCGGGGTCCAACGCCTCCCGGATCGACGTCCGGTACGTCTGTGAGCACGTCCATTGTCAGTGCGGTGCGCTTTGCTGTCCGCCATGGAGCTCACGCAAGAGACTGTCAACGACCTGCTGGCCCAACTCGGCTCGGGAGACGGCTACATGTACCTGCCCGGCGACCTGGACCCGCAGGACCTGATCGACCTGCTCGACGGCAGGTACGGCGCCGCGCGCACCCTTGTCCTCGACGGCTTCACCGATCCGACGGTCGACGAGTCCAGGGGCGCGGCTCTTCTCGTCCCCTTCGAGGACCGGGCGGTGAAGATAAGGGCGTGGGCGTACGGGGATCAGTGGGTCGGCACGGGTACGGCGCGGGACGCCGAGGGGGACGAGCGGCCGGTGTTGGTGGTCGCTCACAGGGAGGTGCCAGAACCCTTGACGGTCGCTCCGGACGAGGACGTCGACTGGATGGAGCGGCTCATACGGATCACCGGCTGGGTACCGCCCGCCCAGCGGCCGGACGTGGACTGGGCGGGGATGGCGTCACGCCTGGGCACCGCGCTGCCGAGCGACTACAAGCGCATGGTCGAGACGTTCGGCGAGGGTGCCTTCGACGGATTTTTGGACCTGCACCAGGAGCCGTGGACGAGTCTCAGGCAGGACGGCCTGCTCATCTGGGCGAGCACTGAGCACAAGAACCTGTACTGCTGGAGGGTCGACGGTGACGACCCCGACCGCTGGCCCGTCGTGGTCCATTCCTTCGACGGCGAGGACGTCCCCTTCGACTGCCAGGCCGCGGAGTTCGTCTGCCGCATCCTCATCGACCCGCACCACCCGTTCACGATGGCCCGCTATTTCGACACCCACTGGTTCATGAACTACCGGGAGAGCGACTGACCGAACCCCGCCGCCAACGGCATCCGCAGCCCGGTCGGCGGCGCTTCGGGGAACGTGGCAGAAACACTCGTCTGCCATGACAGACTCGCCAATTGAAATGAGGTCTTAAAGAGCGTTTTGTCCCGCTAGTAGTGTTTGGTTCGAGGTTCAGGTGTCGCGCCAGTTCGGGGTGGATTCGCGGGTGAGGCGTCGGCTTATGAGGTCGATCATCGCGACGTGGGTTATGGCTTCGGAGCGGTGGGGGTGGGTTTCGTAGTCGCGTGCGAGGCGGCGGTGGTGCATGAGCCGGCCGAAGGTCCGCTCGACAACCCGGCGTCGGGGGATGACCTTGAATCCTTTGACGCCGGGGTCGCGTTGGACGACTTCGACGTCGATGCCGAGGCGGGCGCCATGGTCGATGGCTTTCGTTCGGTAACCGGTGTCGGCCCAGGCCTTGGTCACGCAGGGGTTCGCGGCGGCGATGCGGGATAGCAGGTGGATGCCGCCGGCGTTGTCGGAGACGCTGGCGGCGGTGACCCAGACAGCCAGCAGGAGGCCGAGAGTGTCGACGCCGATATGGCGCTTGCGGCCTGCGATTTCCTTGCCCGCGTCGATGCCTTGGCCGGTCGCGGGCACGTTGGCGGATGTCTTGATGCTCTGTGCGTCCAGCACACAGGCGCTCGGCTCGACGTTGCGGCCTTCGGCTTCGCGCACCAGACGACGCAGGAGGTCGTTGAGCTGGGCGAAGATGCCCTCCTTCTGCCAGGCGGCGAAGTACCCGTACACCGTCTCCCAGGGGGCGAAGTCGTGTGGCAGGTAGCGCCAGGGGATCCCGGTGCGGTCGACGTACAGGATGGCGTCCATGATGCGGCGCAGGTCATGCTCGGGCGGGCGACCGATGTCCAGGCCCTTGCCCCTCCGCTCGACCCGCCATGCTGTGAGCGTGGGCTCGATCAACTCCCAGCGGGCTTCGGACAGATCACTGGGATACGGGCGGTGTCGCGTCATGTTTCGGTAGTACCGTCGGACGCGGTGCATCCCCAGGGCACAAACGGGGTTAACCGGGGGCGCTTTGGGATCAGACAGGAGCGAGTTGACCGAAACTGGCCGACGCGTGATGTCACCTGCCACATACGCCGCATCGAGAACTTCCGCCTCAGCTATCCCAGGCTGACTCGCCCTCCAGGCAGGGACCAAACACTACTGGCAGGACAAAACGCTCTTTCAGACTGCGTTTGAGATCTACGCCGATCGTGGATGGAGGGATGTTCTAGCCTCTGCTGGTGAGCGATGCGCGCGTCCCCTTTGTCGGCGACTTCAGAGAGCTTGAACAGGGCAGCCCAGACGGGCCGTCGCTGCGGTCCGCGGTCAAGGTCGAGGCGTCGGCGAATGCTCGTGAGCTGGTCGAATACCTGCGGCACGGTGCCCTGCTGGCTGCGACGACCACGCTCGTGCGTGACGTTCTGAGCCCCGACAACGCTGTGATCGGCGGACTGCACCTGCTGACGGACGGGTGCTGGCTTTGGTACTCGGACCTGGCCCACTACGTCGAGCGCTACCACGTGACACTCGACCCGCAGTTCATCGCGCACGCGCAAGCCAACGGCTGGACGGTCCCACAGCTCGATGACGCGGACCTGCTCGCATTGGAGGCGATCCTTCTCGGTGACGATGTGGACTGAGCCGATCCCCCTACGAGCCAGGCGTCTGTCCCGCTGCCGAGACCTGGGTGAGCGGTCGGGGACCCGGTCGTGCAGCAGGACCTGTGCGCGTGAGCCGGCGCACCATGATGCCGATCATTGCCCAACGAATCATGGTCTCCGAGTGAGCCGGGCTGGCTTCGTAGTCGCGGGCCAGGCGCCGGTGGGCGGTGAGCCACGAAAAAGTGCGTTCCACCGCCCACCGCTTCGGCTGTACCTGGAATCCTCGCTGACCGGGGTCTTTGCGAACGACCTCTACCTCGCGGCCGAGGATCTGCGCGGCCCAGTCGACCAGGCGGCCGGCGAAGCCCTGGTCCGCCCAAATCTTCCGGACGCTCGGGTGGTCAAGGCGCGTCCACAGCAACGGGTGCCTGCCCCCATCGCGGTCCTGAACGTTCGCCGCGACGACATGGACGGCCAAGAGCAGACCGAGGGTGTCGGTGACGATGAACCGCTTGCGGCCCTTAACCTTCTTGCCCGCGTCAAAGCGTCTCTCCCCGAGTGACGCGCCGTCGCCCACATCGGCCACCGCCTGCGCAGCCGACTCCCACACTTTGTTCATGCCACCACCCTCACCGGCAGCGAGGCCGGACGGACGCTGGGCGAAAGGCGTGAACAAGTCCCTATCAGCACGCGCTCTACCTGCACTGATGCGCTGAACCACCGGCATTGCAGCTCAGAGCAATGCCGGTGATTTCGTAAGCGGGGTCGGGGGTCGGGGGCCTTCCCTGCGCCGAGTCAGTGGGTGGCGAGGAGCTCGAGTGTGTCGATCACACGGTTCGAGAAGCCCCACTCGTTGTCGTACCACGCGACCACCTTGACGTGGCGGCCCTCGACGCGGGTGAGGGCCGAGTCGAAGATCGACGAGGCGGGATTGCCCACAATGTCGGAGGAGACGAGCGGGTCGTCCGAGTACTCGAGGATGCCGGCGAGCGGTCCATCCGCCGCGGCGCGGTACGCCGCCAGCACGTCGTCGCGCGTCACGTCGCGGGCGACGGTCGTGTTGAGTTCGACGATCGAGCCCACCGGTACCGGAACGCGGATCGAGTCGCCCGACAGCTTGCCCTCGAGGTTCGGCAGCACCAGGCCGATCGCCTTGGCGGCGCCGGTCGTGGTCGGCACGATGTTGACACCGGCGGCCCGGGCGCGACGGGCGTCGCGGTGCGGACCGTCCTGCAGGTTCTGCTCCTGCGTATAGGCGTGCACCGTCGTCATGAACCCGTGCTCGATACCGGCGAGCTCGTCGAGGACCGCGGCCAGCGGCGCGAGCGCGTTGGTGGTGCAAGAGGCGTTCGAGACGATCGTGTGTACGGCCGCGTCGTAGGCGTCGGTGTTGACCCCGAACGCGAGCGTGACGTCGGCGCCGTCCGACGGCGCACTGACGAGTACCTTCCTCGCGCCCGCGTCGAGGTGGGCCCGGGCGGCCTTCGCCGAGGTGAAGCGGCCGGTGGCTTCCAGGACGATGTCGACGCCGAGTTCGGCCCACGGCAGCTGCGCCGGTTCGCGCTCGGCCAGCACCGTGATCCGACGGCCGTCGACGATGAGAGCGTCCCCGTCGACAGTCACCGGGCGCCCTAGCCGGCCGGCCGTGCTGTCGTAGGCGAGCAGCCGGGCGAGAGTGGCGGGCTCCGTCAGATCGTTGACGGCGACGACCTCGAGGGCGCTGTCGCGCTCCAGCAGTGCGCGCAGCACATTGCGTCCGATGCGGCCGAATCCGTTGATGGCAATGCGAGTCATGAGTGATGTACCTTCCCTTCGCCACCATGCTCGTCCGCGGCTGGCACCGCTGACAGTGGCGATATCGCCACGGTTCGAAAGGATCCCGCCACGCGGTTCCGGGCGGGTTACTCGCCCGGGGTGAAGGTCCGCCGGTACTCGCTCGGCGTGGTGCCGAGGATGCGCTGGAAGTGCAGCCGCAGATTCGCACCGGTGCCGAGCCCGACATCGGCAGCGATCTGCTCGACGCTGCGCTGCGAACGCTCGAGCAGCTCGCGGGCCATGTCGATACGGGCTCGCATCACCCACTGCATCGGCGTGTAGCCGGTCTCCTCGACGAAGCGCCGCGAGAACGTACGCGGCGAGACCCCCGCCTGCCGCGCCAGTATGTCGAGCGTGAGGGGCTCGCCGAGCCGGTGCAGCGCCCACTCGCGGGTGGCGGCGAACCGCTCGCCGAACGGCTCAGGGACGCTGCGCGGCACGTACTGCGCCTGACCGCCACTGCGGTAGGGGGCTGCGACCAATCTCCGGGCCGCGTGGTTCGATGCAGCCACCCCGAGGTCGCCGCGCAGAATGTGCAGGCACAGGTCGATGCCCGAGGCGGCGCCAGCCGACGTCAGCACGCTGCCCTCATCGACGAACAGCACGTTCTCGTCGACCTGAACGAGCGGGTGCCTCGCCACCAGCGCCCGTGCGTAGTGCCAGTGCGTCGTGGCGCGCCTGCCGTCGAGCAGCCCCGTGGCGGCGAGCGCGAAGGCGCCCGTCGAGATGGCGGCGAGCCGCGCGCCCCGGTCGTGGGCGGCGATCAGTGCGTCGACGACGGTCTGCGGCGGATCGTCACGGTCCGGGAACCGGTAGCCGGGGACGAAGACGATGTCGGCCCACTCCAGTGCGTCAAGTCCATGGCCGACGTAGTACGCGAGGCCATCGCCACCGGTCACGAGACCAGGTGTCGCCCCGCACACCCGCACCTCGTACGGCATGCTCGCGCGGGTCGTGAAAACCTGCGCGGGAATTCCGACATCGAGCGGCTTCGCACCCTCAAGCACAAGAACGGCGACGCGACGCAGGCGGGAGGGTGGCACATGGAACAGCATACGAGGGAGTGCGGGGCTGTCCTGTTCGCCTTGATTGATGCGACTGCTTTTGAGTTAGCTCGGGAGCGGTTGACGAGATCCCGCCGATTTGCATGATCGGTCGGGATCTTCGTCATTTCCGGGGCTTGTTCGAGCCTGTTCGGGGTGATGGATGACGGCGGTCGCCAGCGGGGGCTGGGTTGGTGTGCTGCCACAGGCTGCTGAGGGCATAGCGGCCAGCCCCGGGGGCCGGGGCCGGCCGCGATCAGGTGTTGGGGTTGTTCTGCGCTTGGGGTTTCACCGGGTGGGCGGAGGAGGCCGTCCGGTCCGCGCGGGCGGGGCTTTCTCCGACTGCGCTGGTGGCCGCAGGAGGGTGTCGGCGTAGTCGGTATCGGTAAGTTGGGCGCCGGTGCGCTGGTAGAGCCACGTTTCGAGGATGTCGAGGTTGCCGACGGTGACCATGAGGGCGACCAGGATGGTTTGGGCGACCTGGCTCGGACTTGCCGAAGACAGCGGGGAGTTTGTCCGTCGGTGGCGCGCTGAGCCCTTCGTTCTGGGGGAGCTGGACGGTGGGCCGGGTGGCGTGTTGGCGGCGGTCGCTGACATCGATCACCGCAGCCGACGGGCCCGGGGTGCGGGGGGCGGAGCCGGGCATCGTGCCCCTGTTTGGTCGCCAGGGAGCCGTCGACGAGCAAGGGCTCCCTGCCGGCTGCCCTGTGGTCCGCGGTCATCGACCTTGTGGTCCAGGGCGAGGCGGTAGCCGAGGCATCGTACGGGGTCTGGAATTGCTCGGGGGAGCAGCCGGTGTTGGCGCGGTCGGCGGCGCAGGTGCCCAGCGGGACCTTCGACGCCGACGTGGTGTGCCGCTTGCCGGACCGGCTCACCGGCCGCTTCGACCGCTGGGTCCATATCGTCGTGGACGGCCTCGCCGCGCACCGATCTCGCAAGATCGGCACTTGGCTCGCCGATCACCCCGAATGCGTCGAGCTGCACTTCCTGCCGTCGTAATCGCCGGAGCTGAACCCCGACGAGCTGGTCAACGCCGACCTCAACGGAGCATTCCGATGCACAGCGGGGCCCACGATCCGCCCCATCAGGCCCTCGAACTCCCGCGCCGAATGTTTCCGCACCAGGCAACGTTTTCCCATCAAGGAGCGACGTCCGGTGGGTGCTCTCGCCGCACCGGCCGAAAGCCCTCGTACTGGACGTACTTGGGCTTTCGTCCGGTGCGGCGAGTGGGAGCACCTCCCACGCCCTTGAGGTAGTGGGGGAGCGTGCTGGGCGTCGCGGCGGGGCGAACGTTGCCTGCCGCGGCATTAGCGTCCGGGGCGGTCAGTAGTGGCTTCCTCGGTCGTGTCCCGCGACGTGGTGTAGGGGATCAAGCGCTACGCGTTCCAGTTCGAGGCCGTGTCCCGCGACGTGGTGTAGGGGATCAAGAGCTACGCGTTCCGGTTCGAGACCCGTGGCGATCTCTGCGGAGACTGCAGCCCACGAAGCG
>NZ_JBEZLR010000090.1:0-41139 GCF_040652275.1 Streptomyces sp. NPDC048275 | reverse complement strand
GAGCGAAGCCGAGAGTGGGGGAGTCGGCAACCGACGACAACGCCGCAGATCGGCGTGCCAGACCCCGCGTCTCCGGCATGATCCGCCGGACAGGCTCTAGGGAACCCATCCCGCCCGTCTGAACCGCACCGCCGCCGAAGAAGCTCACACCGCCCACCACTATGTGGAGCTGACCGGTCTGGAGCCGGGGCAGACGTACTACTACCAGGCCCGCTCCCGGGGTTCGGCGGCCACCCCCACACCCCTGCACCTGGTGAAGGGCAACGCTGTGGGCACCTCCCTGCACGGATTCGGCTCGCGTTCCGGCCCGTACTCCTTCACCACGCCGCAGCCTCCGCCAGGCCGCCATCTGCTGTCGATTGCGCTCTGCAACGACCTGCATCTGGGCGAGACCACCGCCGGTCTGGTGACCGGTCTCCCGCTGCCGCGCGGCATCTCGCAGCCACCCGGCCTCGCCCCGTATCCGCAGATCATGGGCAGGGCGCTGGTCGAGGAGGCACGTCGGCGCGGAGCGCATCACCTGCTGGCCGCCGGTGACCTCTCGGCCGGCGGTGCGCCGCGGGACCTGAGGGAGGCCAAGCGGCTCCTGGACGGGTTCGGCACGCACGGGCAGGACTACTTCGTTGTCCGCGGAAATCATGACCGGCCCACTGCCCGCACCCGCAGGGAGTGGGGCGACAGGTTCCAGGACGGCTTCTTCGCCGTCGGTTCACCCGCCTACTTCGCCCGTGAACTCGGCGGACTGCGGATCGTGGGACTGGACACGTACGAGAAGCGGGGCAACGGCGCCGGCCCCGGGGGACTCTCGCCCGACCAACTTGCCTGGCTGTGCGCCCGGTTGAGGCAGGACAGGGACCAGCCCACGCTGGTTTTCGGGCATCATCCGCTCACCGTGCGCCACTCGCCGTTCCCGGTGACGGGCGGGCAGCGTCTCGACCGCCGCCAGGCCCGAGCCATTCTCGACGCCTACGCCTCCACGCCCGGCGTGTTCCTCCACCACGCCGGTCACACTCACCGAAACAAGCGCACCGTTCTCGCGCAGGCCCCCCACGTCACACTGCAGGAGGTCGGCGCGGTGAAGGAGTACCCCGGCGGTTTCAGCCTGCTGCGGATTCACACGGGCGGATTTGCCCTCAACTATTACAAGAGCAGCAGTCTGCCGGCCCGGGAGTGGGGTGAGCGCAGTCGGCGTGTGGTGGCGGGTTTGTGGCCGCAGTACGCCTTCGGTCCCTCCGTTCGTGACCGTAACAGTGTGGTGGTGCGCGATTTTTCCGGTGTTACTCCGTGGAGGTCGGTGCCTGCTTTCGGTCGCATTTCGGAGAAGCGGGCTCGATGACCGCACGTTGAATATCCCGTCACTGGGATGCGGTGGGCTGGACCACGGGTTCGGGCTGCGCCAGGGCGGGCGGCGGGTGGGGGCCGCTGGATAGAATGCGGGTATGGGCGGTTGGCCTCTGGGTTCGGCTGCGCCGGGGCGTGTCTTCGAGGCCGGCCCCGGTGCACGCTGGGGTGATGTGTGATGGGTGCGGGGTCGGACGGGGCAGGTGTGTATGCGGGTCGCGCGTCGGGTTTGATCGGGGCGCAGATCGCGGGTTACCGGGTGGAGCGTGAGATCGGCCGTGGGGGGATGGCCGTGGTGTACTGCGCGAGGGATTTGCGCCTGGAGCGTATGGTCGCGCTGAAGCTGCTGGCTCCGGAGATGGCGCGAAATGATACTTTCCGTCGTCGTTTCACGCATGAGTCGCGGGTGGCTGCGGCGATCGACCATCCTCATATTGTGCCGATTTTCGAGGCCGGCGAGACGGATGGTGTTTTGTATATCGCCATGCGTTATGTCTCGGGGCTTGATTTGCGGGCTCTGCTAGACCGGGACGGGCCGTTGCCGGTGGAGACGGCACTGCGTATTGCCGGGCAGGTGGCGTCGGCCCTCGATGCGGCTCATGAACATGATTTGGTGCATCGGGATGTGAAGCCGGGGAATATTCTGGTGGCACGGGGCACCGACAGTGATCATCCCGAGCATGTGTATCTCACGGATTTCGGATTGACGAAGAAGTCGCTGTCGTTGACGGGGTTCACGACGGTGGGGGAGTTCGTCGGCACGCTCGATTATGTGGCGCCGGAGCAGATTTCGGGTCGTCCGGTGGACGGCAGATGTGATCTGTACAGCCTTGCCTGTGTGGTGTACGAAACCCTCGCGGGCGGGCCGCCGTTCCAGCGGGATGAGGACATCGCGCTGCTGTGGGCGCATCAGTACGATCAGCCGCCTGCCCTGAGTGAGAGACGGCCGGGGATCGCGGCGGCGATCGACGACGTGCTGGCAAGGGCCCTGGCGAAGGTCCCCGAGGACCGTTACAGCTCGTGTTTGGAGTTTGTAGGGGCTTTGCGTGTTGCTGCGGGTGCGGGTGCGGGTGCGGATGCAGGTGGGGAGGGTTCGGGGCTGGTAGTTGATCCGCCGGCGTGGGCGTGGCCGGTGTTCAGTGGTTGGTCTGGCTAGGGTCTGTCGTTTGGATCAGGTCGCGGGGAATCGGCGATGGCGTGATCCAGACGACAGGCCCTGGTGCTCTGACCGAGACACCTCACGCTCCTATCTGCTGCCGTAGTCGCGGGTGCGTCGCGATCGAGGATCTCCTGTGCGTCCGGCAGCCAAATGCTCCCTGCGGGGACCCGCAACGCACCCGCGTGTTACTTACCGACGACTGCCGACACGGTGAAGGTTCAGCTTGCCCGGCAGAACGGGGCCCTGCCCATGGCGGATTCGATGCCGCCGAGGATCAGGCTCTGGAACTGTTCAGCACCGGGGAACGAGCCATCGGTCGAGAAGGCCTTGGCGTCATGGCCGAGGGTGGTGAGCCAGGCACGTCCGCCGTCGTAGTACTGACACCAGGCGACCGGGTGGTGCCTGCCGTGTCCGGGGTGGCCCTGGTTGCCCGTGACACCCTCGGCAAGCGTGGACTCGTCGACGGTGGCCAGGACGCGGACCTTCGAAGGGGCCGGGACGAGGTTGTACCACTCGTCGGTGAAGTCCCAGCGCGCCGGAAGATCTGAGGCGGAGGAGTCATGGCGGTTTTGCACGACGACCGTGCCGCGCTGGTCGGGCCCGTGGTCGTAGAAGTTGGTGCCGCCCAACAGGCCCTCGTACCAAGGCCAGTTGTACTCCGTGCCGAAGGCGTTGTGGATCCCGACGAAGCCTCCGCCGCCGCGGATGTACTGGCGCAGGGAGGTCTGCGCGGCATCGTCGAGAGTGTCGCGGCTGGTGGAGTAGAAGACGACCGCGTTGTACCGGAAGAGCCGCGAGGGCGAGGAGAGCTGGGTGACGTCCTCGGTCCAGTCGACGGTGAAACCGTTTTTCGAGCCCATCCTGACCAGGGCGTTCTGTACGACGTTGGCGTCGGCGAGTGCGGGGTTGAGTCCGGCGCCGAGTGCGGGACCGAGGTTCGCGTGGCGGGGGCCCGCGGTCCGCGTGTAGAGGAGCACTCTGTAGCCGTCGGCGGCCGGGGAGAAGTTGCCCCAGTCGTGGTAGCACTTGGCGCTTGTGCCGCGGCAGACCCCATAGTCGGGGTCGCCCAGCTCCTGGGCTCCGGTGAGTCTGCCTTCGCCTCGTGCGGATGCCTGGTGCTGGAGGCCGAAGAAGGCGATCAGGGCGATGAGGAGCGTTGCGCTGACCGCGGCCAGTACGGACACCGTCGTACGCGCTGTCGACGTCATGGCGGTCGGTCCTCTCACTGGACGACGATCTTGCCGGTGGACTGGGGGAAGGCAGGGTCGTTGTAGAAGTACTCGCCGGCCCTGTCGAAGGTGTGCGTGTACGACTGGCCCGGCATCAGCAGCCCGGTGTCGAAGTCCGCGTCGAAGAAGGCCACCGCGCCGTGGGCCTGAGCGTTGCCGGCGGGGTTGGTGAAGGTGACGGTGGTGCCGGCCGGGACCGTCAGGTGCTGGGGCGCCATGGCGTTCTGGGCGACCGTGTTCTCGGTGGCGCCGGGTGTGCCCGTGACGGTGTTCCAGACGCGGCCGAGGGTGACGGTGTTGTGTGCCGTCGCTCCGGTCACGGCGGCGGTGCGGATCTGGTTGCGGCGGGACGGCGGGGTGGGTGCCGGGGCCTGGTCGACCTTGCCGTCGAGCTTGAACGCCCAGAGGTGATCGCCCCGCGGGATGTCGGGGAAGGGGAGACCGTTTCCGCCGGCGAGCACGGCGATGTACTGCTCGCCGTCGATCTCGTACGAGACAGGGACGGTGTTGGCCCCGGCACCGCACTGCCAGGTCCACAGGGTCTTGCCGTCGGTGTCGTCCATCGCTTCGAGGACGCCGTCCGGGCGGCCCTGGAAGAGGACTCGGCCCGCGGTGCTGAGGATGCCGTTGCCGTGGGCCAGCGACCAGGGGCCCTCCTTGCGCCAGGCGACCGTGTTGGTGCGGGGGTCCACCGCGACCAGACCGCCGCCGAACAGCTCACCGAGGGGCCGAGCCGTGTTGACGCGGCCGCCGCGGGTGTTGGAGTAGGAGGAGTTGACGAGGCCGTAGCCGACATAGACGTATCCGGTCCTGGGACTGAAGGAGGGGAAACCCCAGTCGGCTCCGCCGCCCGCGCCCGGGAAGATGATGGTGGCCCGGTCCCAGAAGACGGAGTACAGGCCGCCGGCCGGGTAGAAGGGCACGGGCCGGGTCGTCTTGTCGAACTCCGGATACGGGGACACGAACGGCTCGCCGCCGGGGAAGGGCTGGGTGGGCGAGGTCTTCTGCAGGGCGTGCTGCGGGACCGGCCTCTCCTCCATGCCGTGGACGGCCTCGCCGGTGCGGCGGTCGAGGATGTAGTACCAGCAGGTCTTCGAGCCGTAGATGACGACCTTGCGCTTGTTGCCGTCGATGAGGAGGTCGGCGAGCACCGGTGCCATGACGTTGTCGGCGTCCCAGATGTCGTGGTGGACCGACTGGAAGTGCCAGCGCCGCTCACCGGTCTTGGCGTCGATGGCGACGATCGAGTTGGCGAAGAGGTTGTCCCCGCCGCGCGAGGATCCGTCCGTACGGGGATATGGGTTGCCGAACGTCCAGTAGACCAGGCCGAGTTCGGGGTCGACGGCGGGATGGATCCAGGGGACCGCGCCGCCGGTCTTCCAGGAGTCGCCCTCCCAGGTGTCGTGTCCGTACTCCCCGGGGCCGGGCGGGCCCCAGAAGGTCCACACGACGTCGCCGGTCCTGGCGTCGAGCGCGTATCCGCGGCCGCGGGCCCCGGCGGTGGATCCCTCGGTGCCGATGTAGATCAGGCCGTCCCAGTGCACGACCGCGCCCGCCAGTCCACCGCTGTTGCCGCCGCACTGGCCGCTGTCGTTGTCGCAGCCGTCGTCGCCGCCGTTGTCGTCGACGATCAGCGGTTTCTGCCAGACGATCGCTCCGGTCTTCCGGTCGAGGGCATAGACGATGTTGGCGCCGGAGATGGTGAAGACCTTGCCTTCCGCGACCGCGACGCCGCGCATGTTGGTGGTCTCGGTGCCGAGGCTGGTCTTCCAGATCACCTTGCCGGTCCTGCCGTTGACGGCGAAGACGTTCTGCTGGGTGGTCTCGACATACAGCACGCCGTCCTGCACGACGATCGTGCACTGCTGGTACGCGCTGGTGGAGCCGCCCTCCAGGTTGATGTGCCAGGCCCCGCCCAGCCGCTTGATGTTCTGCGGGGTGATGTCCCGGAGTGTGGAGTGGTTCTGGTTGGCGTAATTGCCGCCCACCTTGGGCCAGTTGGCGCCGGTGGTGCCGAGTGCGGGGGACTGCCGGGGCACCGGGAGCGCGAGGCCCGAGGACGCGTTCGGGGCGCCGTTCGGGGCCGCTTCGGCGGGGGGCGCCAGGGAGGAGACGGTGGCCGCGCTGCCTGCCGCGGCTGTCAGGAGGAAGGTGCGTCTTTCCATCGTTCAGTTCCCTCGATTCGATCAAGGTCCGCTAGATGGTTTGCGCAATCCACAGAATGGGTTCGCGTGATGGGAGGTCACGTTAGGGACGGCTGTGCGTCCGTGACAAGACACGCGACGGGGGATTTTCGAGCGATGAGGGTCAACCACGTGCTACGGGCGTGCTGTTGGTGCCACCAGATGGACCGGCACCATGGAAGGCGGCATGGGGCTCTTGTTGCGGCGCCCCTGTCCGGTCTCCTCCCAGGCGTGCGCCAGGATGCCGACACTGCGGCTGAGCACGAAGAGGCCGCGGGCGAGTGGCGCGGCGAAGCCCAGTTCGGCGTAGATGACGGCGGTGGCGCCGTCGATGTTCATGGGGACGGGCTTCCTTCCCTCGCGCCCCCGGTTGAGATGCGCCTCCACGGCGCGGGCCGCCCGCAGGTGAGCGCCCTCCACCAGGCCGTCCGCCACGGCCCGGTCCACCAGGGCGAGCAGCGGGTCGCGGCGCGGGTCGCGGGGGTGGAAGCGGTGGCCGAACCCGGGCAGATAGCGCGAGCGGACGCGCCACTCGCCGACGACCTCCGCCACGGCGAGGTCGAACTCGCGGCCCCGGTCGTGCCGTTCGGCGATCTCGCTCAGCAGCTGCACGCACTGCTGACCTGCCCCGCCATGCACATCGCCGAGCATGTTCACCCCGGTGGCCATGGCGCTGTTGAGCCCTACCCCGCAGGTGGCGGCCATTCGGGCGGCGGCGATCGAGGGCGCCTGCGGTCCGTGGTCGACGCCTGCCACCAGGGCTGCTTCCAGAAGTCTGGCCTGCTCGGCGCGGGGAAGTTCGCCCCGAAGCATCAGCCAGATCGTCTCGACGAAGGTCGCGTGGCCGATCAGGTCCTGTACGGGGTGCTCGCGGAGTTCGATGATGCCGGGTTCGACCCGGCTGACGGCGGTGGCCCACCACTGTGCGACCAGGCCGTCCTGCGGCCCGGCCGTCATGAGGCCCGCGCCTCGGCGGCCTGACGGTGCGCCCGCCAGCGGGCGATCAGCCGCTCCCGTTCCTCGCCGTGCTGGTCGAGCAGCGGAGGCGGGGCGTCCGGCGAGAGGGGTTCGCCGTCCACCAGTACGCCGTTGCCGCTGACCCGCAGGGTGCGGCCGGAGTCGTCCGGATAGGGCAGGTCGGTGAAGAAGCCGCGGTGCGCCAGTTGTTCCAGCTCCACAGACTCGGGGACCGTCAGGACGCGGGCGGCCGGCACCCCGGCCGCGGACAGCGTCGTCTCCCACTCCAGAGCGGTCTTCTGGCGCAGCGCCGCGTTCAGTTCGGTGTTGAGTTCCGCGCGGTGCAGTTTGCGTGCCTCGCGCTCGGCGAACCGCGGGTCGTCGATCAAATGGGGCAGCCCGGCGAGACGGCAGAGCGTGACGAACTGCTCCTGCCGGTTGGCCGCGATGTTCAGTCCCCCGTCGGCGGTCTCGAAGGTCCCGGACGGGGCCGCGGTGGCGTTCTGGTCGCCCATCGGTTCCGGATCCACCCCGCTGACCAGGTAGTTGGAGACGGCCCAGCCCATCGCGGAGAGGGAGACCTCCAGCATGGAGAGGTCCAGCCGGGCTCCTTGTCCGGTCTTCTCCCGTCCGAGCAGCGCCGCGCTGATCGCGAGTGCCGCGCCGAGCCCGCCGAGCGAGTCGCACACAGGGAAGCCCACCCTGAGCGGTGCGGTGTCGGTGGTGCCGGTGATGCTCATCATCCCCGACAGGCCCTGGATGATCTGGTCATAGGCGGGAGCGGCGCTCATCGGCCCCGACTGCCCGAAGCCGGTGATCGCACAGCTGACCAGGCGCGGATTGAGCTCACGCAGCCGGTCGGCACCGTATCCCATCCGGGCCAGTACCCCGGCTCGGAAGTTCTCCAGCAGGACGTCCGCACCGCGTACCAGTTCCTCGAAGTCGGCCCGGTCGGCGGGGGCCTTGAGATCGAGTACGAGTGACTTCTTGCCGGCGTTCTGGGCCAGGAACGACGCGCCGATACCGGCCCGGTTCAGCTCCGGATCAGGGCCGAGACTCCGCGCGAGGTCGCCCCTGCCCGGCTGTTCGACCTTGACGACCTCGGCGCCGAGGAGCATGAGGTGGTAACTGCAGTACGGTCCTGCGAGCACATTGGTGAGATCGAGTACGCGGATTCCTGAGAGCGGTCGTTCGGGCATGCACCGGCTCCTTCTGCGGTTCCTGCGGTTCCTGCGGTTGCTGCGGCTTCTGTGCTTCCTGGAGTTCCTGCGGTTCCGGCGGCGGTTACGCCGACTTCTGCGCTGTGATCACTTCGTCGGGCTGAGCGGGTGGTCGAAGCCCTGCTCCGACATCTGCCGGGCGACTTCGGCGAGCGCGGCGGCGAACCGTTCGACGACGGACTCGGGGAAGCGGTGGCTGGGTCCGCTGAGCGAGAGCGAGGCGACGACGGCCCCACTGCGTCCGACGACGGGTACGGCAACGGCCGTCAGCCCTTCGTCGCGCTCGCCCCGGCTGACCGCGAAGCCGCGCTCCGCCGCCAGGTCCGCCCACACCCGCAACTGCCTGGCATGCCCCTCGCCGTGCGGGGAGCCCACGGCGATCCGGCGCAGCAGGCTGTCGGGAGCCGTACGCAGCAGGATCTTGGACGAGGCGCCCGCCCACAGCGGGAGTTCGTCGCCGACCCGTACGACATGGCGCAGCGGCTGCGGGCTCTCCTGCTGGGCCACACAGACGCGGGACAGACCGCGCAGCATGAAGAGGTTGACCGTCTCCTGCTGTTCCTCGGCCAGCTCACGCATCAACTTGCGGGTTTCACGGGGCAGTTCCCAGCTGGTCTGCGCGAGATGCGCCCAGCGCCACAGACCGGGACCCGCGGTGTAACCGGCCGGGGTGTCCCAGAGCAGACCGCACTGCTCGAGGGTCTGCACCAGGCGGACCACCGTGGTCTTGGCCAGGCCGGTGGCGTCGACGATCTCTCTCAGTGTGACCGTCGGCTGATCCTCGGTCAGCAGTCCCAGGATGTCCAGAGCCCTGCGCACACTGCGCACCCCGGTCGCCTCGGCCGCCCGCTCATGGTCGGTCTCGCTCACGCGCCTTCTCCCTCCGCTTGGAAACTTCCTCGAACGGCCCTCTTGCCACCGCGAGTTGGCGCCCGTACGTTACACGCCGACCCACAGAGCAGTCCACCAGTACCACTTAGCGGTTTCCTGGGAGATCTCATGCTCGATTCCCTTCTCAAGGCCGGCGTGGACGCGGCGGTAGCCGAAGCGCCTCCCTATGTCGCCGGCCAGTGGGGTGGCGACGGTCCCTCGATGGATCGAACAGGCCCGTACCTGCGCCGAGTTGTCAGTCGAACGACCACGGCGACCGGGGAGGAGATCTCCCGCGCCCTCGCCTACGCCCACTCCTCGGGCCGTACGGTGGCCAGGCTCGCCCCCGCTCTGCGCGCGGACATCCTGGACCGAGCATCCCGCGCCGCCTCGGCCGACCGCGAGGGGTTGGCCCGCGTCCTCGCCCTGGAACTGGGCAAACCGCTCAAGGACGGACTCGGCGAGATCGACCGGGTCGCGGACACCTTCGCGGTATGCGCGTCGGAGGCGCGTCACATCGGCGGCGAGACCCTGCCCGTCGCAGGCTGGCAACGCGGCGTCGGCAACACCGCCTTCACCTATCGCGCACCGGCCGGGGTGGCCCTCGCCATCACCCCCTTCAACGCTCCCGCGAATCTCCTCGCGCACAAACTCGGTGCTTCCTTCGCCGCCGGCAACACCACACTCGTCAAGGCCCCACCGCAGGCTCCGGCCGCCACCGCCGCGATCGTGGCACTGCTCCTGGAATCCGGAATGCCCCCGCAGGCGGTGCAGTTGCTGCACGGTGGCGGCGAGGTCGGCACGCTGCTGTGCGCGGCCGACGAGGTGGCCGTCATCAGCTTCACCGGCAGTGCGGCGACCGGCCATGCCGTCGCCCGTGCGGCCGGGGCCAAGCGCCTGGTCCTCGAACTGGGCGGAAACGCCGCCACGATCGTCTGCGAGGACGCCGACATCGGGCAGGCCGCGAAGGAGTGCGCCCGCACCGGATACAGCAACTCCGGCCAGAGCTGCATCTCCGTCCAGCGGGTCTACGTCCACCGCTCGCGCTACGACGCCTTCCTCGACGCCTTCACCGCCGCCGTCGACACCCTGAAGGTCGGCGACCCGCTCGACCCGGCCACCGACGTGGGCGCGATGGTCGACGAGGAGGCCGCCGAACGCGTGGTGCGCTGGTCGGCCGAGGCCGCCGGCTCCGGCGCCCGTGTACTGCGCGGCGGCACCCGGGACGGCGCCACCGCCGCGCCCACCGTCGTGGCGGACCCGGCGCCGGACTCCTCGGTCGTGGTGCACGAGGTCTTCGGGGCGCTGGTCGCGGTGCTCCCGTACGACGACTTCGGCGCGGTCATCGACGCCTGCAACACCAGCCGCTACGGCTTGCAGGCGGGGCTGTTCACCCGCGACATGGGCCGCATCATCACCGCCTGGCGCGAGCTGGAGACCGGCGCGCTGATCGCCGGCGGCAGCTCCAACTACCGCCTCGACCATGTCCCCTTCGGTGGGGTCAAGGACTCCGGCTTCGGACGCGAGACACCCCGCTCGATGATCGACGACTACACGGTCGTCAAGACTCTCCTGCTCCGCGGCCTGTCCGTGTGGGGCGACACGACCGCCATCGACACGACCGCCCTCGATACGACCTCCACCGATACACCCTCCCTCGACGCGGAGACCGACGCATGACCGTGACCGCCGCCGAAGCCCTGGTCGGCCAGCTGGAGTCGTACGGAGTCGAGTACATCTTCGGCACCTGCGGCCACACCAACATCGCCCTGCTGGACGCGCTCGGCCCCAGCTCGATCGAGTTCGTGATCGCCCGCCACGAGCAGGCCGCCGCGCACGCCGCCGACGGCTACGCCCGCGCCTCTGGAAAGCCCGGTGTCCTGCTCACCCACGTCGGCCCCGGCATGATGAACGCGGTCACCGGAGTGGCCACCGCCGCCCTCGACTCGATTCCGCTGATCGTCATCTCCGGCGACATCCCCTCCTACTACGCAGGCCGCCACCCGCACCAGGAGGTCAACCTCCACGCGGACGCCGACCAGACCGCCATATACCGGCCCTTCACCAAGCGCGCCTGGCACGTGCACCGAGTCCAGGATCTGGCCCGTACGACGGAACGGGCGTTCTGGACCGCGACCTCCGGGCGTCCGGGGGCCGTGCTCGTCAACGTACCCATGGACCTGTTCAACCGGCAGGTCGAGGAGTACGCCGGTGAGTACCCGCTGCCCGGAGGCTCCACGCTGCCCGGTCTCGACCGGGTCACCGCCGAGCGCATCGCCGAGACGCTGCTGAGCGCCGAACGCCCGCTGATCTACTTCGGCGGCGGACTGCGTGAACCAGCCGCCCGCCAGGCCCTGTTGGCGCTCGCCGAGCACCTCGACATCCCGCTCGCGCACTCCCTGATGGGCAAGGGCGTCCTGCCCGACAGCCACCCACTGCTGCTCGGCATGCCCGGCTTCTGGGGCCTGGAGACGACCCATGAGTACACCAAGGGCGCCGACGTGGTCCTCGCGCTGGCGACCCGGTTCGCGGAGACCGACGCCAGCTCGTGGGACCCTGCGTACACCTGGACCTTCGGTGACAAGAACAGCCCGCCCAGCAAGCTCATCCAGATCGACATCGACCCCGCCGAGATCGGCCGCAACTATCCCGTCGAGATCGGTGCCGTCGCGGATGTCGGCGATGCGGTACGGGCCATCGGCGAGGCCGTACGGACCGCCAGGCCAAAGCCGCTGACCCGTGACGGGCTGCGCGAAACCATCGCCACCGCCCGCCGTTCCGTCTTCGACACCGCCCGCGAGGACGGTCGCAGCGACAACTTCCCACTGCGGCCCCAGCGCATCCTCGCCGACCTTCGCGAGGCGCTGCCCGACGACGCGGTCCTCGTCACCGATGTCGGCTGGAACAAGAACGGCGTCGCCCAGTGCTACGAACTCCCCGAAGGCGGGCGGTTCATCACCCCCGGCGGAGCCTCGACCATGGGCTTCGGCCCTGCCGCCGCGGTCGGTGTGCAGACGGCCCAGCCGGACCGCGTGGTGGTCGCACTGATCGGCGACGGAGGGATGAGCGCGCAGCTGCCCGCCGTACCGATGGCCGTCGAGCAGGGCCGCCCCGTCATCTTCGTGGTGATGAACAACCGGGCCCACGGCACCATCGCCGACCTCCAGGCCTCGTCGTTCGGCCGGTCCTACGGTTGCGAGTTCACGGACGCCGAAGGACGCCCGTACAGCCCGGACTTCGCGGCCCTCGGGCAGTCCTGCGGCGCCGACGGCTACACCGTCGCCGCCCCCTCCGACCTCTCCAAGGCCCTCGCCGACGCGATCGCGCGGCGCAGGCCCGCCGTCATCGACGTACCGATGGTCAACGAACCCGTGCCGACGCCGGGCCACTGGAACATCAAGGACATCTATCGCGGGTCCTTCGCCGACTGACCGCCCTACGACTCCCTGTCTTCCGCTCACAACGAGGTGACCTCATGACCCGCAGCACCGCACGACCACGCACCACCGCCCGCGCCGCCGTCTGCACGGCCGCCGCGCTGGCCGCCGCCCTCACCGCGTGCAGCGCACCCGGCGAGTCGGCCGACGACACCAAGGCGTCGTCCGGACCCATCAAGGTAGCCGTCGTCAACGCACAGAGCGGGCAACTCAGTTCACTGGGCGACTGGGAGTACAAGGGCGCCAAGCTCGCCGTCGACGAGTGGAACAAGAAGGGCGGCATCGACGGCCGCAAGATCCAGCTGAAGCTCTTCGACGACCAAGGCGACCCGACCACCGGCACCAACCTCGCCCGCAGGCTGGTCAGCGAGAAGTACGTCGCCATGATCGGCACGGCGGAGAGCGCGGTGACCATCGCCATGGGGCCGGTGCTCCAACAGGCGAAGATACCGAACATCACCTCCGGCCAGTCCGACGGCCTGGTCGCGCTGAAGAGCCCGTACCTCTTTCTCAACGGACCGACCAGCACCACCTACGACTCGACGCTCGCCCAACACCTGGTGAAGGACAAGGGCTACAAGAAGATCGCCATGATCACCAACAACGGCTCCTTCGGGAAGGGGGAGCACGACGCTTTCAGCAAGGCCGTGAAGGGGCTCGGTGTGACTCCGTCCACCGACCAGGTGGTCACCACCGACCAGAAGGAGTTCAGCGCGGCGCTGACGAAGATCCGGTCCACGAAACCCGAGGTCATCTTCATCGGCTCGGAGGAGGTCGAAGCCGGACTGATCGTCAAGCAGGCCCGCGACCTGGGCATCACCGCACCCTTCGCGGGCGCCGCGCCGCAGGGCACCCCCGTCTTCATCGACACCGCGGGCAAGGCCGCCGCCGAGGGCACCATCGTCAGCTCGCCCTATCTCAGCAACGACGTCAGTGACGCCTCGAAGAAGTTCGCCGCCGCGTACGAGGCCGCCTACGGCAAGGAGGCGGAACTGCACGGGGCCAAGGCCTACGACGGGGCGAACATCCTGCTGACCGCCCTGAAGACCAGCAACGGCGCGACCGGCGAGGAACTCGCGGACGCGATCCGCGGCACCCGGTACAAGGGCCTGCTCGGCGACTTCCAGTACGACGAGACGGGAGTCGGCATCACCCAGACCACCATCGGCGTCATCCGCGACGGCAAACTCGTCCCGCAGCAGTAGGCACCGGGAGCACTGACGTGCAAGAGACACTGCAGACACTCGTCGGAGGCCTGAGTCTCGGGGCGGTCTACGCCCTGGTCGCCATGGGGTTCTCCCTGGTCTACCGCACCATGGGCCTGGTCAACTTCGCTCACGCCGACATCGCCATGATCGGCGCCTACGCGGCCTCCACCTTCTACCTGACCTCCAAGCTGCCCTTCGCCGTCGCCATGGTGGTGGCCATCGCGGTCACCGCCGCGATCGGCCTGGTCATCGAGCGGGTGCTGCGACCCCTGGAGAACAAGGACTTCGACCTGATGCTGATCGGCACGATCGGCTTCGGCATCGTCCTCCAGGCCGTCGCCATCCTGATCTGGGGCACCACCGGACGGGCGGTCCGCTCGCCCGTCCGGTCCGCCCCGCTCGACCTGTTCGGTGTGCGCGTACGCACGTACGACCTGCTGGTGATGGCCGTCGCGGCCCTCGCCGTGCTCGGCCTCGCCTGGTTCCTCGCGCGCACGAAGCGCGGCGCGGCCATGCAGGCCGTCGCCATGGACCACGAGGCGGCCACCGCCGTCGGCATCAACGTCGGCCGCAGCAACGCCCTCGCCTTCTCCATCGGGGCGGGCCTCGCCGCCCTGGCCGGCGGTCTCGTCGGACCGATGCTGTACGTCGACGCCTCGCTCGGCGGCGCGCTCGGCATCAAGGGCTTCGCCGCCGCGATGCTCGGCGGCTTCGGCTCCATCCCCGGAGCGGTCGTCGGCGGACTGGCGATCGGCGTCCTCGACTCCTACGCGGCCGGCCACTTCCAGGGCTACTCGGTGCTCGTGACCTTCCTGGTCTTCACCGTCGCCATCATGATCCGCCCGATGGGCGTTTTCGGGGAGAGGACGGTGAGCCGCGCGTGAAGTTCCGTATCGGAGGGCTCGGGGCCTTGGCAGTGGCCGCCTGGCTGCTGCCGTACGGCCTGGGCAGCTACTCCATCCATGTCGTCAACATCGCGCTCATTTATGCCCTGTTGGCCATCGGTATGGGCCTGGCCATGGGCATCTCCGGGCAGATCAACCTCGCCCAGGTCGCGTTCTTCGGCGTCGGCGCGTACACCCTCGCCATCCTGACCACCGACTCCGGGTACGGGTTCTGGGCGGCGGCGGTCATCGCCGTGCTCGCGACCGTGGCGACGGGCCTGTTCGTCGGCATACCGGCCCTGCGCATGCAGTCCCACTACCTGGGGATCGTCACGCTCGGCCTGGCGCTCGGCTTCATCAACTGGATCACCAACGCCTCGGTCACCGGAGGCGCCGACGGCATCTCCGGAATCCCGCTGCCCACCCTGCCCGGCATCGACCTGTCCAGCGAATACCTCTACTACTACCTGGAGTTGGTCGTCTGCGCGTTCGGCCTCGGTTTCGGGCTCTTCGTCGTTCGTACGTCTCTGGGGCGACGGCTGCGCGCGATGCGCGACGACTCCCTGGCCGCGGGCGCGATGGGGGCCGAGATCCCGCTGTTGCGGATGACCGCGTTCTTGCTCGCCAGCCTGTACGGGGGCATGGCCGGAGTGTTGTACGCGGGCCTCATCCGCTATGTCGCTCCGGAGACCTTCTCCATCGGCAACGTGTTCATCCTGCTCGCCATGGTCATCATCGGCGGCCGGCGTTCCCTCGTGGGCTGTGTGGTCGGTGCGGTCGGGCTGACCCTGATCCGCGAGTGGCTCTCCGACTTCTCGACGTACGCACAGCTCGGATACGGCGTCGTGGTCGTCCTCATGGTCGTCTTCGCGCCGACCGGACTCGCCGGAATCCCCTCCCGCGTGAGGGAGTTCGTGAACCGGCGGCGACGGAGTCGCACCGAGGACCGTGCCCGGCTGCGCCCCTTCCAGCCGTACGAGGTGGTCGAGACGGCCGATGCCGCGGACGAGCCTCTCCTCGAAATCCGGTCCGTCACCAAGGACTTCCGCGGACTGCGCGCCTTGGACGACGTCTCTCTCACGGTCCGTCCCGGCGAGATCCGCGGCATCGTAGGACCCAACGGCTCCGGCAAGACCACCCTGTTCAATGTGATCAGCGGCTTCTACCGAGCCACTTCGGGACAGGTGCGGTTCGCAGGCCGCGCCACCACCACCGCCCGTCCGTACACGCTCTCCCTCCTCGGCGTGGCCCGCACCTTCCAGAACCTGCGTCTGTTCGGCCAGTTGACCGTCCGGGAGAACATCCTTGTCGCGCTCGACCGCACCCGGACACACATCATCTGGCAGTACGCGGTGTGGCAGCCCGGTGTCGTACACCGCGAGCGGTGGCTGCGCCGCCAGGCCCAGGAACTCCTGGAGCGTTTCGGGCTCGCCGACTTCGCGGAGGCCGCGCCCGGTTCCCTCCCCTACGGCATCCAGCGGCGCATCGAGATCGCCCGTGCGATGGCCGCCCGGCCCCGGCTGCTGCTGCTCGACGAACCGGCCGCCGGGCTGAACGGCGAAGAGGTGCAGCAACTCGCCCGCATCGTGCGCTCCATCCGCGACAGCGGCACCACGGTCGTCCTCATCGAGCACAACATGGGCCTGGTCATGTCGCTGTGCGAGCGCGTCACGGTGCTCTCCAGCGGTGGGGTCATCGCGGAGGGCACGCCCGCCGAGGTGGTCGCCGCTCCCGAGGTGATCGAGGCGTATCTCGGGGATTCCGCGATGGCGGACGCTCCGCCACCGCAGCCGGCACCGCCCGAGGCCCCCGCAGCACCGCCCGAGGCCCCCGCGGCTCCGTCCCAGGCCTCTGCCTCGACCCAGGAACCCGCTTCGAAGGAGGCATCCCGGTGAGGACGATCCCCTTCCGGCGGACGGCCGCCCCCGGTGCCAGCACGCCGGCCACACTCACCGTCGCCGACCTGTCCGTGCACTACGGCGGGGTCCGCGCGGTCAGTTCGATCAGCTTCAGCGTGGAGCCCGGGGCCTCGGTGGGCATCATCGGCGCCAACGGCGCGGGCAAGACCTCCACCCTCAAGGCGCTGATGGGCCTGGTACCGCGCGGCGGCGGACGCATCACGCTGGGGGAGCGCGACCTGACCCGCGTGCGGGCCCGCGACATGGTGCGGTACGGCATCGGCTACGTACCGGAGGGCCGGCATGTGTTCCCCGGCCTGACCGTGGAGAAGAACCTGCTGCTCGGCGCATACGCCCGCCGATGGGACGCCGAGACCCAGGCCACGCTGGCCGAGGTGCACGAACTCTTCCCGGTGCTGGGCGAGATGGGCCAGCGGCTGGCCGGTGCGCTCTCCGGCGGTCAGCAGCAGATGCTCTCCATCGGCCGCGCCCTGATGGCCAGACCGCGCATCCTGCTGCTCGACGAACCGTCCATGGGGCTCTCGCCCAAGCTCGTCGGCGAGATCTTGAACGCGCTGAAACGGCTGCGTGAGGAAGGGCTGAGCCTGCTCCTCGTGGAGCAGAACGCCAAACTCACCTTCGGCGCGACGAGTCACTGCCTGGTCATGGAGAACGGCAGCGTCGCCATGACCGGAACCTCCGAGGAGCTCAGCCGGGATGCCCGGGTACGCCAGATCTACCTCGGGCTGTGAACGGTTAGGGAAGGGCGCGCGGCGATGGACCGGGCGACGGACCAGGACTCGTATCTCGTCGGCCTGATCGGCTCCGGCATCGGCACGTCGCTCAGCCCCGCACTCGACGAACGCGAGGCGGACCGGCACGGCCTGCGCCACCTCTACCGCCTGATCGACCTCGGCGCCTTCGGTACCGCCCCCGAGAAGGTGGGTGAACTGCTGGAAGCCGCCCGGGACACGGGCTTCACCGCCCGCAACAGCACCCACCCCTGCAAGCAACTTGTCATCGATCACCTCGATGCCCTCTCCGAGCAGGCCGAGGCGGTCGGTGCGGTCAACACCGTCGTCTTCGGGGAGGGACGGGCGACCGGCCACAACACGGATGTCACCGGGTTCGGGGCCTCGTTCGCCCGCTCACTGCCCGAGGCCCACCTGGAGCGGGTGGTGTTGCTCGGCGCCGGAGGAGCCGGGGCGGCCGTCGCCCACGCGGTGCTTGCCCGCGGCGCCGGACACCTCACGGTCCTCGACCGGCTGACCCACCGCATGGTCGTCTTGCAGGCCGCCGACTCCGGTCTGACTGCCACTCCCTGACGTCCGAGGGATCACCAGGCCCACATCGCGTCAACCCAGTGCGACGGACCATCGAGGGGGCCCGGCTCAGCGGGCCCTCACCCGCGGGCCTCGGCATCGGCTGGGCCCCGACCGACTACTGCAGGATCGGGGCCCGGCGGCCGGCCAGGCGGCGCCCGCCCTTGAAGAGGCGGGCGCCGCTCGATGATCTGCGGACAGATCTGGCTATGACCCGACCGGGCCTAACCGGTCAGTGTCGGGACGTAGGGCGACAAGGCCGGAGCGAGTTGTACGCCAGGGGCCAGGCCGAGGGCGACGAGGGCGTCCGGCAGGCCGCGGCCGACGCGCGCCGCTTCCGGGGTGCCCGGGGCCGCCAGCTGGCGGCAGCTGGAGGAGATGATGTCGAACAGGTGCTGCACCCGGCCGGGTCCACGGGGCAGCAACTGGCCGTGGAAGTCCTCGTGGTGGGCGAGCACGAGGGCGGCAAGGCCGGCGACGTGGGCCGAGGCCGTGCCGGTGCCGTCGAGGGCTGCGTATCCGCCCTGCGGCGAGCACGCCAGGACTGCCACGCCGGGAGCGACCGCGTCGACCCCCGGGCCGTAGCCGCTGAACGGTGCAGCGAACAGCCCTTCCGGTGTCAACTGCGGGCCCACATGGGTGGCCTGGGATGTGTCTGGCGGGTACGAGCCGAAGACCCCCAGCGCGCCCACGGCGAACACGGTCGGCAGCGAACCGGGGAAGGCGACCGGTCCGCCCGTGTCGCCCACCGGAGCGACGCAGGCGATACCCGCCGCGTTGGCATCGGCAAGCTTGCGGGAGACCAGCGCCGACGCATACGGGGTCGCCACCCCGATGTGGGCGACGTCGACCTCGTGGTCGATGCAGTGATCCAGCGCGGCGATCAGGTCACTGAAGCAGCCGCCCGGCTGCACCTGACAGACCTCCAGCTCGGCGTCGACCGCGATGCCGATGACGCCCTTGCCGGTGTCCGCCCCGGCGATGATGCCCGCCGCGTGGGTGCCGCTGCCCACCTGGTCCTGGGCCCAGCCCTCTTCCGTACCGTGGACGAAATCGAGTCCGGAGCGCGCTCGTTGTTTCAGATCGGGGTGGTCGGAGGCGACCCCCGAACCGATGACCGCGACCCTGACCCCGAAGGCACGGAACGTGGGAGGCAGCCGGTCCAGCCGCATGGCCCGCTGGCCCCAGCTGTACTGCTGCCTCTCGTCCAGCCCCGGGTACACCTGGTCCAGCGGTGTGAGGGTGACCAGGTTCTCCTCGGTCACCGACAGATCGGGACGGCTGATCCAGCGGTCCGCATAGCCTCCCGCGGGCCGGATGTACAGGGACTGCACGGACTCCGCGGTCTCCGTGGCCAGCGTGACGGTCACCGTCCCGTCGGCATCGGTCAGGCCCGGCCACGGCCAGGACGCCCCGATCAGGAACACCCCCGCGCCGGCCAGCGGTTCGCCCTCCGGGCCGCACACGCGCAGCGAGATCTGCGTAGGTTCGGCGAGCGGCGTGACAAGCCCCGGGTCGAGGAGCGGAAAAATCCTCGCGGTCGGTGTAGCGACGGGTCCGGTTCCGGACAGAGGCAGGTCCGGCTCGATGTGTACGTGCAGCGATCGCATCGCCGGCACCTGGGACTCGGATGCTTCGACAACTGCGATCTTCGGGCAGGAGGGGTGCAGCCCGCCCGATTGCAGCTTCTCCGACGGGTCGAGCCTGCGGATCACCCTGACCTCGGGCATCCGGTCCAGCCGGTCACACACCGCGTCCATGGTGAGTTCGGACACTCCCGGTGGGAGCAGATGCTGTGGCAGCGGCGTCACCATGTACCGCTCGCGGCGCGGTTGCACCAGGTGCGGTGACTGCGCGCCTTTCTCACGTGGCCCCGCTTGCCTGCCCTCGGGTTCGGACGCGCTCGCGCCTTCCCCCTCGGACCCGCTCTCGCGGCTGTTTCCGGGCCTTTCCTTGACCATCACGTCCACCTTCACCACGCCTACGTCGTCTGTGTTCTTCTGATCCGGCGATGGGGCGGCTCGTGCTTCCACGGTGATGCGGTGTGCCTGGAAAACCGCTCCAGGCACACCGCATCGCGCCGCCCTCAGGTCAGCCGATACCGAACGGCTGACTCATCTGGCCGAAGTTGAAGCCGGGCTGCTGGTACTGCTGGCCGTACGGCTGCTGGCCGAACCCGCCGCCCCACTGCTGCTGACCCTGCTGACCCTGCATACCCTGCTGACCCTGCATGCCCTGCTGACCCTGCATGCCCTGCTGACCCTGCTGGCTCTGCTGGAGCAGCGCCACGATCGCGGTCGGCAACGCCTGCTGTACGGACTGTTCCACGGCGTGCCGGATGCCTGAGTGCAGCGCGCGGTGCAGCGCGAGCGCCAGGTACGGGTGCGCCTGCTGGGCCAGGCCAGGCTGCTGCTGGAGCTGCTGCTGGATCTGCTGGATCTGCTGGAACGTCTGCTGCACTTGCTGCGAGACCTGCTGGGCCGTCTGCTGGCACGCCTGCTGGATGGTCTGCTGGACCAGCTGGGCGATCTGCTGCGGGCCGGCCTGCTGCAGGGGTTGGGTACCGGTCATCACCGACATGAATGCTCCATTCGATGCCACCAAGGGGAAGCCGACACAGGAATAGTGTCGGACTTGTCACATAGTGTGACGAATTTGAAGCTAGGTCAGCGCTGGCTTGGCCGCAATCGGACGACCGGCTCCTGGAGGATGAATCCCCGACCGTCGCCGACCGGTACATGGACGGCTGACAGCGCGGAAGTCCGGGCGACTGGCATCCAGCCGCGTGATCACCGCACCCCGAGGGACCGTCCTCGTCGAACGGGAATCCTGCCGCCAATCGAGTGGCGTCATCGACAGCTGCTTGCTGTGGCCTTCAGGCATCGAGGCTCGGTTACAGGGCCGACATGACAATCGACCGCAAACACCAGCGGCACCTCGCCAAGACGGTGGCGTTCGTCAGCCAGGCTTTTCTGGCCGCGTGCCGGCGGCCCATGCTCCGGCGAGAGCGGGCCGGGCACCCGGAGAAGGCCACTTCGTCGTCCACTCGCGACTGACACGACCGCGCAGCCCATGCTTGGTGATGAGCAGGACCGGGTCGGCGGCGGTGACGTCGGGGCGCAGGACGCCGGCGTTCAGGCGTCGGGTGCGCAGGTCGTCGAAGACGGAGTCGCGGTGCTCGGCAAAACCTTGTCCGTTGGTTCGCCGCTCAACGGCACCGCCAGTAGTCGGTTCAGGAGTAGCGGAAGGGGAGACGGCGGAGGACCGCGCGGACGGCTTCGTTGACGTCAGGAAGCAGGGTGCCGATCTCTTCGTACATGTCGCCCCCGGGACGGCTGGATTCCGTCACGGCGTAGGCTGTCCAGAACTCGACCGTGCGCCCCACCAAACCACGGCGCCGGAAGCCGGTTCGCATCACATAGCCGACGGGAAGTCCGCTGTCGTCGTCGACGGGGACCTCGTCCCAGCGCAGGCCGTCGTCCCAGCCCACTTGGATGAAAACCTCGTCAGGTGGGTCAGTCCGCGCGGGTTTCCTCTCGCGGAGGAAGAGCCTGCGGCTCTCCATCAGCGCCGTAAGGCCCGGTTCTATGTCGTCCACGTAGCCCATAAGCCTTTCCCCCGGTCATCGGCGGCATCACAGGACTGGCCGGTCGCCTGCTCAACGACCGTGGCGCGAGGCCTGGTTCCCGTCCCTTGTCGGCGACCCCACGGGCTTTCACCCGGTCGGCTCGACGTGGCGCGCGTCGGCGGGGATCCAGTGCTCACGCCCCGCGGGGCGGGCACGCCACCCCATCAGCGGTCTGGCCTCCCGGCCACCAGCAGGGGCACGGTCTGACCTCAGAAGTCACAGCTTCCGGCGTCGATAGTGCTCACCTGCTGGCGGCTACGGAACCGAGCATTCCCCGGCTCCGTAGCTCCCATTAGGCGTTGTTGGGCAAGCCGCTGGGCTCGTTTCTCTCGTGCGCCAGCCGCGACGGAGAGGGGCAATCGCACCGAGGCGCGGATGCCGGGCGCAAAGGGGCACCGACGAAAGACGGAGCCTCGCGGTGACGAAATGGGAGGTGGCATCACTCCGCGATCTCGGTCCGTTCCCACCACTCGAATATGGTCAGTTGTCCTTCCGGAGAGTCCTCATGGCGTGGCGTGGCCTTGTAGTGCTCGTACCCGCCGAGGTGCGGAATCTTCAACTCTTGTCCGGGAGGCGTGATCGGCACTATCTGACCCACGAGATCGTCCGGGCCGCCCTCCAGCCGTGCTTTGGAAGCCATATGTCCAGTCTTGCCACCGCGGGGTGTCTGACGCATCTTGGAGAGGCTCAGACGTTCATGGACCCTATAAGTTCGGCGGGTTCGAGACCCAGCGCGACCCGGTCCGTACCGCACACGGCAGAGCTTCACCGTGCTGCACCCCGGGCAGACGATCGACGTCGGCACTCTGCTGACCGGCGTTCCGATCCATCTCGGTGCGGGGCCGGGAGAGATGCCAAGCCGACCGAGCCGACGCGGCGCTGCACCGTCTGGACGCTGGTCAGAGTCCCGCCGATCTTCGACGGCGGGATAGAGGCTGCCGGACGGTCGGCGAAGTACTGCTGCACCTCGTCGTACGAGGCAGTGCTGGCCACCGCAGCCGCGAGCTGATCGGGAATCGGCCGTGGCTGACGGTCTTCCGCTTCCCGACCTACACCCCCGACCTCAACCCGGCCGAGGGCGTGTGGGGGCACCTGATGAAGAGCCTGGGCAACCTTGCCCCGTGCAGTATCGATGACCTGGCCGGGCTGGTTCGCACCCGCCTCAAACGGATGCGGTGCCAGCCCGACCTGCTCGACGGATTCATCGCCGAGACCGGACTGATCACGACGCCGCCGTGATGTAGCCCGAACCGAAAACCTCAGTGGCCTCCCCGGCGGCGGTCAGTTGCTGCTCGGTCGGCTTGGAAAGAGAGATCCGGAATACCGGGGGTCATCATGGCTGGGTAAACCGTAGGTGGCGTCGTTCGGCCAGCTCCTCCGCGCTGACCACAGTCAGAAGCGGGGTTCCAGGCGGCGCGAACATGGTCACCACCATCTGCGACTGCGCGTCCGGAAGGTTGTTGGCGCCAACGTAGTGGATGACGTCGCCCCCGGGCTCGAACAGGGCGTCACCGGCCTTGATTACCCGGGGTGGCTGCCCTTCCAGTTCGAAGAGGACCTCGCCCTCAGTCACGTACCCGAAGATCGGCCCGGGGTGCCGGTGCGGCGGCGCGCCGGCGTCACCGGGCTGCAGGGTGATGCGGACGGTCCTGGCCTCGGCGCCGGCCGGGATCATGGCCGCCGCCTCCGGCCGGGTCGTGATCACCTCAAGGCCTGGGGGCAGGTGTGTGTGCTCAGCGCTCATGTATTCCTCCAAAAAGAGACTGTCCGCAATAAGGACAGGACCGACTCCCCGTTTGTGACAGCCCTACGCGGCGAACCTGCCCAGGGCCGCGCTGGAGATCCTGGTCGCCCGAGCGGATGAGGGCGCTCAACTCGCCCATCCGGTTCCAGGTGTTCACCGCCATACGGGCCTGGACCCGGCCTCCCGCAGCGAGAACGCGACGAACTCCTGATCCGCGGGGGAACCGCTGATGACCAGCTTGTCCTGCAGGGGTGAGCCTGAGTCGGGCACGGATGGGGTCAGGAGTCAGACAACCGGTGGCTGATCGGCCGGTGGGTTCGCCTTCAGTTTCTCGAATGCGGTAGGGGTCGGGCGATGCGGTAGGAAGTCCTTGATCTGTTGAGCACAGTCGGCCGGACTGGCGGTGCTCGTGTCGCACTCGATGTCGTAAAGGCCGTGGGCATGGACCTTGGCGATCTGGCGTGCGGCCAGCCCCGACGGGCGGTCCCCGCGCTCTCGCTCGCGCCGTTCCAGTTCCGGCATGGGGCAGTGCACTCCGACCAGTACCACGTCTTCGGGGACGAATAGGGCGACGCAGTCGAGGAGACGCCACTGCTCGCTCAGGACGTGATCCACCACGATGTTGTTGCCGCCTGAAGCCATGCCGGCGACTGCGCGGTGGAAGCCCATCCAGGTGTGCCTGAGCACGGAAGGCAGTTCGTCGGTTGCGAAGTCCCGCCGCGCCCGCATGGCGTGGAAAGCGTCCACCGGCATGTGGAAGTACGTGTCGTTCAGGATCGGGAGGAGCTCCTTGGCGATGCTCGACTTCCCGGAACTCGATGTGCCGTTCAAGAAGATGATCAGCCCGCCGGACGTCTGTGAAGCTCTCGCTGAGCCCGCAACCTGGTGGGACTGAGCTTCTGCTGAAGTTGGCATAATCTTCCCCCGCTTCGTGTGCTGCCGGCGTGATACATGCTCGGCCGTGGGCCGGTATGGGCGCCCCTGCTGTGGTCGATCAAGAGGTCGTCTCGTTTGGTGTGCTGCTCACATGCCGCGCTCCGGGCCGTGGGCATCGCGGGTGCGTTGGCCCGGAGCGGTAGGCAGGTACTCCAGGAGGACGGGGCCGGGGTAGAAGGTCGCGCTGTCCCAGCCGGCCATCTGCTCGCCGATCAGGTAGCGGTACAGCCACTCGGCGAAGGTCATCGGGTGTCCGACCCAATCGCCTTCTTCCCCCTGTACCACTACACCGTCCGAGAACCCGTGAACTTGCGGAGCTCCGAAGACTGCGGCTCCCTGATCGGTAGCGGCGAGGCGTACGAGGCCCTCGGCGGTACCGAAGCTGAGCTGTGGGACATTGCAGAAGACGCGTGGATCGTCGTCAGGCCCCGTGACATAGGACTCCCATGCACTCGCCGACCAGGTTTGTGATGCCGAGCGGATCTCCTCGCCCAGGTTCCACCAGTCGGACGCTGGATGGGACAGGCTGAGGTGTCCGTTGATCTGCACGGGTGCGTAGGCATCGACGATCTGCTGGTAGTCCGTCGGAAGCTCCCTGCCGAGTTCCTCCTCCAGATTGAGCCAGGCGGCGGGATCGGCGAAGCGTTCCTCTCCCGGGCCGAGCATGGCGAAGACGGCCTGCAGGTAGTCGGTCATGGCCCCTCGAAGATGCTTGCGGGGAAAACGTCCATGCCAGCATCGACCACATCTCCTGTCCGCGGTCGGCCGGGGCCCTCGTTGTCATGGCATGGAGATGGTGCAGCAGCAGTTGGTGCTCGACAAGTTGTGGGAGCTTTTCTTCGTGTGGCTGGCCGCGCTGCTCACCCCGCCACCGCCCAGGCCGCCCAGACTGCTCCGGGTGACACCGTGACTCTCCTGGTGCGCGACGCCCTCCAGGCGCTCCCGATCCAGGACGAGAGCCGGACCGGCTACACGCGCGACAAGTTCAAGCACTGGAACTTTGGCAAGCTCAGCGACGGCTGCAATACCCTCAGAATCCGACCTCCACCGCGTCTTACCCGCAGCTGAAGGTGTCAGCGGCATGCCGTTGACGCGCTGAACAGCACCTTCATCTACGTTCGTTTGTCCCGGGTACGGATGAGAGGTGGTCGACGTCCAGCTGGCGGGCGCTCTCGAAGTAGGCGTCGTCGTACGCTCTGTACGTGCGAGGCGAGTGAGGCAGGGGCCAGACTCTTGCAATTCCCGGATGTCACGATCCGAGGCCAGGCAAAGTCCCACCAGGCAGAGATGCAGCGTCAGGTCGGATGTGCCCCGGGCCAATTGCCTTTCGCACCGGGCTGCCGAAGGCTAGTGTTCGGGTGCAGCGAGTGACCCACGAGGAGTTAAGAGATGCCCGGTCGTCCGAGCGCGCGTTGACGTTGTAGGCCGCGATCGGCCCGTCATCGCGTGCTGCCCTTGATGTTGCGGCACAGCGAGCCTCCCCCCGCTTGAAACCGTAAGTGCGCCTGTTGTGCGCCAGGTGGCGGGCCTCGTCGTCGGCAATCCAAGGGATCCCCGTGCCGTCCGCTTCCTCCGCTGTATCCGATTCTGGTCGGCCTGTTCCGTCAAGCCTCTGGCGGGACAGCGACTTCCGCAGACTCTGGGTGGGTCAGACGGCCTCCCAACTCGGCGAACATGCAAGTCTGGTGGTATTGCCGCTCTTCGCCGTCCTGACGCTCAACGCCGGTGCCGGCCAGTTGGGCGTCCTCCGCGCGGTGGGGCAGGCGCCGATCCTGTTGCTTTCGCTCTTCGTCGGCGCGTGGGTGGACAGGTGGTGGACCCGCACGGTGATGGTGCTGACGGACGTCGGCCGGACTGTGGCCCTGGGCGCCGCCGCCGTGGCCGGACTCCTCGGTTGGCTCGGCCTGCCGGCGCTGCTCGTGGTCGCCTGCGTCGTCGGGACCCTGTCCGTGTTCTTCGACGTGGCCTACCAGGCCTCTGTCGTACGGCTGGTGACACGCGATCAGTTGGTGCGGGGCAACAGCGCGCTCGAGGGCAGCCGGTCCGCGGCGCAGATCGCCGGTCCCGCCCTCGGTGGCGCGTTGGTGTCACTGCTGTCGGCGCCGATCGCTGCCGTCTCCAGCGCGCTGTTCTTCGCGATGTCGTTCCTGTCGATTCGACGGATCCGTCGGATCGAATCGATCCCGGAGCACTCGGAACGTCCCCCTCGGGTATGGCGGCGCATCCATGAGGGCCTCCGCTTTGTCGTGGGCGAAACTTCGCTGCGAACTGTGTGCCTTGCCTCGGCCGCCTTCCAGTTCTCCTTCGCGGCGATGATGACCGTCTATCTGCTGTTCCTGCCGCGGGAACTGCACCTGTCGGGCACCGCCGTCGGACTGGCGCTCGCGGCGACGGGGCCTGGCGCGCTACTGGGCTCGATGTTGGCCGCGCGCCTGCCGAGCCGGTTCGGTTATGGCTCGGTGCTGGTGTTCGCAGCGGTACTCGGAGACGGCGCGTTCCTGTGTGTGCCCGCGCTGCACGGCTCCTCTGCGGTGACGGTTCCCGCGCTCCTTGCGGTCAGCTTCGTGTTCGGGGCCGGCGGCCAGTTGGTGAATGTCACGGTCATGGCCGTACGGCAGGCCGTCACTCCGGACGGGATGCAAGGCCGCGCGGCCGCGACGATCACCTTTGTCGGCATGGGGCTGACCCCGCTCGGCTCTCTGCTCGGCGGTTTTCTCGCGGAGCAGTGGGGGTTGCGCATCAGCCTCCTGGTGACGGCCGCAGCCATGATGCTGTCCCCGGTGCTGATGGCTTTGTCCCCGCTCGCTCGTCTAGGACGGGAGCTTCCTGCCCCCAGAGGTTCTCGTCGTCGCGACGGAGGCTGCCCGGCATTCAGTCCGGTTCGTACCGAGCCAGACGGCGTCGAAGTTCCAGGTTCTCGCCATGAGCCGCCTCCCGGGCCGTCCGGAGCCGGGTGATCTCCTCCCCGTGGGCCTGCCGCTGTTGCGAAAGGCGTGCGCTCAGCGGGCGCACGGCCGCTGAGGTCGACGACAGCGACTGAGCACCGGCCCGGCGCGTCTCTGCCTCGTTCCACAGCACGAGCGCCGAAGGCGGTGGTCTCCCCTAGTGATGAGTCAGCCCGAGCCGATGGACACCGACACGTCGCCATGCACCGTGGACCATGTCCGTGCGCGGCCGCGGCCGAGGCCGCTGACCCGGCCCGCGCACTGCGCAGCGGTTTCCGAGCATGGGCGGGGCGGGTGACGCCGGACGGCTCGGGTCATCTCTGAATGAGATGGCTGTTATCTCCAGTCATCGCTGTGAAGGGGGAAGCAGGGTGGGGCGGGGGCGGTTGTGGATCGGTGATGGCGGCACGGGGACCGCCGGCAGTGGTTCGGATCGGTTTTCGTGGGTCGGGTTTTCCGGCTCCTGTTGTCGGAGGGTGTACATGTCTGCAGGGTCTGGTGTGGTGTCGCGGCGTCGTTCGGGGACTGTCGGAGGTGTCGCGTCGGGGGTGCCCGGTTGGCTGGTGGCGCTTTTCGCGGTGGCCTCGGGTATGACGGTGGCGAACCTGTACTACGCGCAGCCGTTGCTGTCGACGCTGAGCGGTGCTTTCGGCGTCAGTACGTCGTCCGCAGGGGCACTGGTCACGTTGACGCAGGTGGGTTATGTGATCGGCATGCTGTTCCTGGTTCCGCTGGGGGACCGGCTGGAAAAGCGCAGTCTGGTGACCGGTCTGCTGGCCGTCACGACCGTCTCCCTGGTGGTGGCCGGGCTGGCGGTGAGTTTCCCGATGCTGCTGGTCGCCTCGCTGATAGCGGGTGCGACGTCGGTGGTGGCGCAGATTCTGGTGCCGTTCGCGGCGGGTCTGGCTCCTGATCATGCGCGTGGTCGTGTGGTGGGGCGGGTGATGAGTGGTCTGCTCACGGGGATTCTGCTGTCGCGGACGCTGAGCAGTGTGGTGTCCGACCTCGCCGGCTGGCGGGTGGTGTTCCTGGGGTCGGCCGCTTTGATGGCAGTGCTCGGGGTGGCGCTGCGTGCGGCTCTGCCGCGGCATGAGCCGACCACGGACGTCGCCTACCGTCATGTGCTGCGTTCCACCGCGGCGTTGGTGCGGACGCATCCGGTACTGGTGCGCCGGGGCCTGTATCAGGCGGCGATGTTCGCGGTGTTCAGTGCCTTCTGGACGACTGTCTCCTTCGTTCTGACCGGTCCGGACCTGCACTATTCGCAGCTGGGGGTGGGCGTCTTTGCGCTGGTGGGTGCGGCTGGCGCGGCCGTGGCTCCGTTTGCGGGACGGTGGGCGGACCGTGGACTGGCGCGTCCGATGACGGGGGCGGCGTTCGTGGTCGCGGCGCTGGCGTTCGCTCTGGCGGGCCTGGGTGCGCACAGCGTCGTGCTGATCGCCGTGGCCGCGATCCTGATCGACATGGCGGTGCAGACGACGCTGATCCTGGGCCAGCACACGATCTACCAGCTTGATCCTGCCGCGCGGGCCCGTCTGAACAGTGCGTTCATCGCAATCTTCTTCGTCGGTGGTGCGGTGGGCTCCGAGCTGGGATCGGTCGTCTACCACGCCGTGGGCTGGAGCGGGCTGACGGTCCTGGGAGCCGCGCTGCCCCTGGCCGCACTCCTGTACTGGACCTCCGAACACCGGCGGGTGAGGCAGACCGTGCCGAGCGGAACGAACGCCTGAAACAGGACACCGGCGGCCTGCCGGGAAGGGACACGGGACAGGGACACCGGGCGACCGCCCGGTGTCCCTGTTGTCACAGGGCGAATCCTTGGGTTTTCCCTGATGGAGCATGTGCGATCCTGAGCCTGTGGTGATGTGACTCTCCGCGTTCCATCTCCTTTTGTGTTCGACACGCCCTCCGTTTCTTCGTTCTTCTCAGGACCACGCGTGAACCGTTTCCCCTGGCGACGACGCTCATCGGTCACCGCTATGGGGGCGGCAGGAGGAATGGGCTCTCGTCAGTGCGCGGTTCAACTCCTGCAGCAGCCAGACTTGACGGACCCGAATTCCTGGATCACTTGTCGTGTGATCCGGCGTCGCAGGTGTGGACGATGCCCCGCTCTTCGTTTCGTCGGTGGTGAGGTGCAGTGCCTGCCGGCTCAGTTCCGCCGCCGACGGCGCGGTTTCCGACAGCTCCGCGGCGGCGGCCCGCAGCAGTTCAGTTACCGATCGGTCTGTCCTACGAGACGCGGATGTACTCCTGCCAGCGCCTGAACAACGTGTCCAGTCCCTGGGCGGCGTCGCGGTCGGCGACCCTCGTCATGTCGCGGAGATCACGTCGATCCCACGGCCCCCGGACGGAGTGGAGGAGGTACCGGCCATGTTGTCGAGGCTCCTTGAGGCACACGAGACCATCCTCGTGGAGGCCCACGACGCCGCGGCCCGCACCGTGGAACTGGGCGACGACGGCACCAACGACCTGCTGGTGTCCCAGGTGATCAGGACCGGCGAACTGCAGGCATGGCTCCTGGCCGAGCATTTGGTCGACACACCGCTCGTCCGCGCCTGAGACGCCCCGCGTTCTACCATGCGGTGAAGAGAGAAGATCGTCACGTGCACACCAGACGGGGCGCTGCCTGACCGGGAGCGGATGATGGATCTGCGGCAGATGGAGGTTGTCGTCTCGGTGGCGGACGCGGGCGGCTTCACGGCGGCCGCCAGACGACTGCACGTGGTTCAGTCGGCCGTCTCAGGAACGGTCCGGTCCCTGGAACGCGAACTGGGCACCCCGCTGTTCGACCGCACCACGCACCGCGTGACCCTGACGCCGGCGGGCGAGGTGTTCGTCCCCGCCGCGCGCGCCACCCTCCGGGCCGCTGAACTGGCGCGTGAGGCGGTCGACGCCGTGCGGGGACAGCTGCGCGGCCGGGTGACGGTGGGCACCATGCAAGGTGTCTGGGCCGGTCTTCACCACGCCCTGGCTGCTCTGCGCGCGGAACATCCCGGTGTGGTCGTCCAGTTGCGGCAGGCGGCGGTGGCCGACATCCGACAGGCCCTGCGTGACGGAACCGTGGACCTGGCCGTGGTGGCCCTCGATCGGCAGCAGCAGCGGGGTCTGGCGACCCGGCTGCTGTCCCGCGAGGAGATGGTCCTGGTGGCGTCACCTCGGCGGGTAGTCCCCGGCATCACCCCGGCCGGCGAAGCCACCCTCGCCGAAGCCGCCCAGTTGCCGCTGGTCGATTTCACCCCGGGCTGGGCCATCCGCTACGCGGTCGACCGGGCGTTCCGCGCTGCGGGCGTGGAGCGCGTCACGACCTTCGAAGTGAACGACATCGTCGCCGCCGCCGAACTGGTCCGAAACGACCTGGGGGTCTGCATCATGCCCAAGTCGATCGCAGACCGCTCCGCCGACCTGGCCCAGTACCGATTCGACCGCCACGCGCCGAACTGGAAGGTCATGGTGGTACGACCACCCGGTGACGCCCCGCCGGCGGTCGCGGCCTTGCTCCGGCACATCACGTGACAGCGCGGCCGCACGGTCCGGAACCGGCTTGGGTCGGCGCGACAGTGGCTGAAGCCCAGCCTCTCACCCCGTTCCTGGCCGCGGAACGAATTCCGACGGCAGATCACCGACCCAAAAGACTCAGTTCATTTCGGTGCCCTCGGCAACGTCAAGAAGCAGAAGCGCGGCGCTGACCTCCACGACGACGGCCGGGTCCGAGAGGTCGATATGGGCAAGGGATTCGATCCTGCGTAGGCGTTGACTGACTGTGTTGGGATGCACGCTCAGCTTCCGAGCGGTCTCGTTCCTGTTCAGTCGGCTGTCGACGAACGCGCGGAGCGTCGCCAGCAGTTGGGTGCCGCGCTGGAGGTCGTGCTGTCGGACCGCGGCAAGAGTGCGGTCGGCGAAGGCGACCAGCTGATGGGCGTCGTTCAGTTGCAGGAGCAGCCCGGCGCCCAGGTCATGGCCATCGCGGCGGACTCGATTGGCCGCTTCCGCGGAGCGTTCGCCCAAGCCGACAGGGGCGGGGGACGTGACGTCCCCCGCCCCCGTCGGCGGCTGGCGCCTGCTCGACAAACGACTTGGCGCTCTTGCTTCACGCCGTGGCTGGCCGGCTCCGCTCAGGCTGCCCGTACGGTACCGAGGTCGGCCGGCACCGTCAGGTCCGCGGCTGTGGCGGACCGGACTTCCTCGACGGTGACGCCGGGGGCGAGTTCGGCCAGGACGAAGCCGTCCCGGGTGATGTCGACCACGGCGAGGTCGGTGATGACGCGATGGACGACGGCGCGGCCGGTGAGCGGCAGGCTGCAGGTGTCCACGAGCTTGGGGGTGCCGTCCTTGGCGGTGTGTTCCATGAGGACGATGACCCGGCCGGCGCCGTGGACGAGGTCCATGGCGCCCCCCATGCCCTTGACCATCTTGCCGGGGATCATCCAGTTGGCGAGGTCGCCCGAGGAGGAGACCTGCATGGCCCCGAGTACGGCGGCGTCGATGTGGCCGCCGCGGATCATGCCGAAGGACAGGGCGGAGTCGAAGAACGAGGCGCCGGGCAGGGTGGTGACGGTCTCCTTGCCGGCGTTGATGAGGTCGGCGTCGAGTTCCTCCTCGGTCGGGTAGGGGCCGACACCCAGGATGCCGTTCTCGGACTGCAGGACCACCTCGACGCCGGGCGGCAGGTGGTTGGGGATGAGGGTGGGCAGGCCGATGCCGAGGTTGACGTAGCTGCCGTCGGTCAGTTCCCGGGCGGCGCGGGCTGCCATCTGCTCGCGGGTGAGGGCCATGTCAGGCACCGCCTTCCTGTCGAACGGTCCGGCGCTCGATGCGCCGCTCGGCTGCGGGGTCACCGGGAGTGACCCGGACCACGCGCTGGACGAAGATGCCGGGCAGGTGGACCTCGTCGGGGTCGAGCTCGCCCGGTTCGACGAGGTGGTCCACCTCGGCGATGGTGATCCGCCCGGCCATGGCGGCGAGCGGGTTGAAGTTACGGGCGGACGAGCGGAAGACGAGGTTTCCGTGCCGGTCGCCGATGGTCGCGCGGACCAGCGCGAAGTCGGTGGTGATGCCGTGTTCGAGCAGGTGCGGGCGTCCGCCGAAGTCCCGTGTCTCCTTGGCGGGCGAGGCGACGGCGACCGACCCGTCGGCGGCGTAGCGCCAGGGCAGTCCGCCCTCGCCGACCTGGGTCCCGGTTCCGGCGGGGGTGTAGAACGCGGGGATGCCGGAGCCGCCGGCCCGCAGCCGTTCCGCCAGCGTCCCCTGGGGCACGAGTTCGACCTCCAGTTCACCGCTCAGGTACTGGCGGGCGAACTCCTTGTTCTCGCCCACGTACGAGCTCGTCATGCGGGCGATCTGTCCGGCGGCGAGCAGGAGTCCGAGGCCCCAGCCGTCGACACCGCAGTTGTTCGAGACGATCCTGAGGTCGCGCACGTCACGCTGCCACAGGGCGTCGATCAGCGTGCCCGGTATGCCGCACAGCCCGAAGCCGCCCACCGCGAGCGAGGTGCCGTCGGAGATGTCGGCCACCGCCTCCGCGGCGCTCGCGACTGTCTTGTCCAGACCCATACGGTCCCTTTCCCTCGGGCAGCCGGGTTGACCGTGCTGGTCAGAGCCGGTGCCAGTACAACCGACTGGCAGCGAGCCTAGGCAGGCGGCAGATGGGCGACCATGGCTGTCATCCACACATCGACCCCGGTGCAGGTGGTAGTGATCACCTGCGCCGGGGCCTTTGGGGAGGGGATCAGGCCGAGCAGCCGGAGTCCGCGACGACGTAGTGGCCGGGGGCGGTCTGCTTGAGGGTGTGCGTGGTGAACGTGTTCCACAGCCCCATGGGCTGGCCGGAGCCCGTGGCGTAGGTGTAGCCGCCGGTCTGGTAGGCGCGTCCGGCGACCGTGTGGTCGTAGTTGCTCGCCGTGTGGCACGTGGGCGTGTACCCGGTGGTGGTCGTGGTCACGGCGGAGGAGACCGCGCCGGCCGCGCCGGCCGTGTCGACGGCCGCCACGGTGTAGCTGTACGTCGTCCCGGTGGCCAGGCCGGTGTCGGTGAAGGCGGTCGAGGCGGTGGTGCCCACCTTCGTGCCACCGCGGTAGACCTGGTACGAGGCCGCGCCGACCACCGCGCTCCAGCTCAGGGACGCGGTGGTGTCGGTGGCCCCGGTGACCGCCAGTCCAGTGGGCGCGGGCAGGGCCCCGGTACCTTGGTCGTCGCCGTCGAGACCCCAGAAACGGGCGGTGTGGTAGCTGGAGCAGATGGTGTCGAGGTAGTAGGTGCCGGTGCTGCCGCACTGCTCCGCACCGCTGCCGGGGTCGACCGCGAGCCCGTGCGCCATGCCGGAGATGGAGTAGACCTCGACCGCGGGTCGGCCGGCGGGGTCGTCGTAGACGCTCAGCGTGGTGCCCCCGCTGAGACTCTGGGTGCGGGAGGGCGTCTGGCCGATGCCCCACACATCGGTCCACTGGTCGCGCAGCTGGGTGGCGTTGGCGGGCTGGACGGTGGTGTCGGCGGTGCCCTGCCAGATCGCCACCCGGGGCCACGAGGTGGTGCCGGCGGGAGCGGCGGAGCGGACAAGGGAGCCCCACTGGGCGGGGGTCTTGTCCGGCGGGCTGTACATGCAGGTGTACGCCGCCGCCACGCTGTTCGCGCAGGAGGCGGGCAGCCCGGAATCGATGGCGCCGCCCGCGAAGACGTCAGGGTAGGCGGCAAGCATGTTCGCCGTCATGCCGCCGCCGGCCGACAGGCCGGTGATGTAGACCCGCCGGGGGTCGCTGTCGTGGCGCGAGACGGCGTTGTCGACCATCTGCTTGATCGACAGGGCCTCGCCCTGGCCCCGCGCGCTGTCGCCGGGTTCGAACCAGTTGAAGCAGGAGTTGCCATTGTTCGCACTGCTCGTCTGGGGAAGGACCAGCGCGAAGCCGTAGAGGTCGGCGAACTTGGGCCAGCCGGAGTGCGCGTAGTAGTCGCTCGCGCTCTGCGTGCAGCCGTGCAGGGCGACCACGAGCGGGGCACCGGAGGGCAGGGCGTCGGGCGCGTAGGTGTACATGGACAGGTTGCCGGGGTTGGTACCGAAGCCGGTGACCTGGGTCAGGCCTGCGGCGGATGCCTGCGGGCTCACGGTGACCAGGCCGACGGTGAGGGCCAGGGCTCCCGCGGCGGCGGCGACCCAGCGTCGGATGCCTCCGATCCGGCGGCGGCCCTTCGCGAAGTGGAACGGAGGATACGGCTGTCCCATGACGACTGCCTCCTGATGTGGTGAACATGCCCTGACCGATGCCGGGCGGGTGGCCGGCATCGGTGTGGCGTGAATCATCACGGCGCCCGCGCCGACGTTGACATGTGCGGGACAGACAGGGTTGACGGAAACCCTGTGTGACAGCTATCCATGGCCGCCTTCGCGCCCAGCTGGCTATGCCAGGAGGCTCGATGACAAGTCCGGCGCCGGCCGATGAGCGGAGATCACCATGACCGTGCCTCCCCGGCGGGATGGTGCCGGCTGTGAGACCGATGGCCGTCGCGCGATCCATCACTCTCCGCATGAGCGCCCCATCCGCAGGGCGGAGGTGGCGTCTCCAACCATCACCGGGGGAACGGACGGTGGTTGACAGACCCATATGTCTGGGGGATTCGGGTGCCATAGCCTCCCGCGCGTCCTTGCACACGATCTCGGAGGCAAGCCGATGCGTCTCTCCTACAGCTCCGCACCACGACTCTGGCAACGGGGTGTTCCGACAGCCCTCGCTCTGGCCGCTCTCGCGATCGCCCCCGCGACGGCCATGGCCACACCCGGGAACCCGGGCGGTCACTGCGCGCACCTGACCCACGTGCGCGTGCCAGGCGCCGAGCACCAGCAGGCTGCCTGCCTGGACGAACTGACCACGGCGGGCACGGTCGCCTCCGGACACACCGACCCGGCCGACTGGGCAGGGCTGACGCCGAAGGACCTGGCCGTCCCCAGCGGAGTCCCCGGCAGCCAGATAGACGGCTACTTCCCCGACACCTCCACCACCAACACCAACCACGGCTGGCGGCACGACGCCCAGTTCGTCATCCGCCTGCCCGACCGGTGGAACGGCGGGCTGGTGGTCGCCGGCACCCCCGGCAACCGTGAGCAGTACGCCAACGACCGAGCCATCGCCGACTGGGTGCTAGCCCGCGGCTACGCCTACGCCGCCACCGACAAGGGCAACACCGGCCTCGCCTTCCACCAGGACGGGAAGGCACCGGGTGACGCCATCGCCGAGTGGAACGACCGGCTCACCCAGCTCACCCGGGCCGCCCGCGCCACGGTCGCCCAGCGCTACCACCGCCCGCCGTCGCGGACCCTGGTGACGGGCATGTCCAACGGCGGATACCTGGTCCGCTGGCAGCTGGAGAACCACCCCGAGCTCTACGACGGGGGAGTCGACTGGGAAGGCACTCTCTGGCGCTCCAGCGGACCCACCCTGCTGGACTTCCTGCCCAAGGCGCTGAGCCACTATCCCGTGTACGCCGCCGGGGGAGAGGACGCCGGGCAGGCGCGGGAAGCCCTGCACGCCGCAGGCTTCCCGGCCGGATCGGAGTTCCTCTGGCCGTACCACTACAAGGTCTACTGGGACCTGACCCAGCGCATCTACCGTGAGGAACTCGACCCCGGCTTCGACGGGACGGCCGAGGCGGGCACCCCGTACTGCGCGACGGGCACACCGGCCTGTGACGCCGACTACGACTACGCGGCCCGCCCCGACGAGGTCAGGCAGGCCGTGGAACGGATCGCGCTGACCGGGCGCATAGGCAAGCCACTGATCACCCTGCACGGCACCCTGGACGTCCTGCTGCCCATCGGCCAGGACTCCGACGTATACGCCCGCATGGTGCGCAAGGCCGGCCGCGGCCACCTGCACCGCTACTACCGCATCGAGGGCGCCACCCACACCGACGCCCTGGTCGACCTGTTCCCGGACAGGCTGCGTCCCCTCACGCCATGCCACCGCACGGCGTTCACCGCGCTCGAGAACTGGCTTGCCGCAGGCCACCGACCGCCCGCTTCCCGAACGATCGGCCTGCCCGCCCAGGCGGACGCCGCGGCCCTCCTGGACAGCTGCTCCCTGGACGGACGGGACGGCGCTCCTTCCTCGTCCCGTTCCTGACCTGCTTTCCGCGGCCCGGCCTGGCTGCCGGGCCTATGGCAAAAACAACCACTCATGGGCAGCAGTTTGTAGCGGTCACATACATGGGAGGAGCCCGTGGCTCTCCCTACTGTTTCCGGCCATGACGAACACATTTCCCGCCCCGGCTCCCTTGCCGCCGCCTGCCGCCCCGGTCGACCTGAGCGGACGCACGGCTCTGGTGACCGGCGGCGGCAGCGGCATCGGCCGGGCCTGCGTGCTGGCCCTGGCGCACGCGGGGGCCCTCGTGCACGTGGTCGACCGGGACGCCGAGGCGGCCAAAGCCGTCGCGGAGACCGCCGGCGGTGAGGCACACGTGACCGACCTCGCGGACGGGGGAGCCATCGACCTTCTCCCCGCCGAGGTCGACATTCTGGTCAACAACGCCGGCCTGCAGCACGTGGCCCCGCTCACGGAGTTCCCGACGGAGCGCTTCGAACTGATCCAGAAAGTGATGGTCACCGCCCCGTTCCTGCTGATGCGCCGCGTCCTGCCGCACATGTACGCCAGCGGCTGGGGCCGGGTCGTCAACGTCTCCAGCGTCCACGGGCTGCGGGCCAGCGCCTACAAGTCCGCCTACGTCGCCGCCAAGCACGCCCTGGAGGGGCTGAGCAAGGTCGCCGCGATCGAAGGCGCCCCCCACGGTGTGACCAGCAACTGCGTCAACCCCGGATACGTCCGCACCCCGCTCGTCGAAGGCCAGATACGGGACCAGGCCGCCGCCCACGGCATCAGCGAGGGCGACGTGCTCTCCAACGTCATGCTGGCCCGCTCGCCCGTCAAGCGACTCCTGGAGTCCGAGGAGGTGGCCGCCGCCGTCCTGTGGCTGTGCGGCCCCCACTCCGGCTACCTCACCGGTACCTCCCTGCCGCTCGACGGCGGCTGGACCGCGGGCTGAACGCAGCCCGCACCGGCCCGCACCACCCTCGTACCACCCCGTCCCCGTCCTGTCCCGTCCCGTTCGTGAAACCTGGTGAACCCATGTCTGACACCAAGCCGAGCGGCGGCATCGGCCGCATCGTCGCCGCGAGCCTGATCGGCACCACCATCGAGTGGTACGACTTCTTCCTCTACGGCTCGGCCGCCGCCCTCGTGTTCAACACACTGTTCTTCCCCAGCGTCGACCCGCTGATGGGCACGTTGATCGCCTTCATCACGTACGCCATCGGGTTCGCCGCCCGGCCGCTCGGCGGGATCGTCTTCGGTCACTACGGCGACAAGATCGGACGCAAGAAGCTGCTGGTGGTCAGCCTGCTGATGATGGGCGGCGCGACCTTCGCGATGGGCCTGCTGCCCACCTACGACACCATCGGCGTCGGCGCGCCGATCCTGCTGACTGTGCTGCGCCTGGTTCAGGGCTTCGCGCTCGGCGGCGAGTGGGGCGGGGCCGTCCTGATCGTCTCCGAGCACGGCGGAGAGAAGCACCGTGGCTTCTGGGCCTCCTGGCCGCAGGCGGGCGCTCCGGGCGGCAACCTGCTCGCCACCGGCGTGCTGGCGCTGCTGGCGGCGTTCCAGTCGGAGGCCGCCTTCCAGTCCTGGGGCTGGCGCGTCCCCTTCCTGCTGTCCGGCGTCCTCGTCCTGATCGGCCTGTGGATCCGCATCTCGGTTTCCGAGTCCCCGGTGTTCCTTGCCGCCCAGGCCAAGGCCGAGGCCGCGGCCGCGCAGGGCGTGAAGGAGAAGGCCCCGGTCGTCGAGGTGTTCCGGCGCAGCTGGCGCGAGGTGCTGTCGGCCATCGGCACCCGCTTCGGCGAGAACATCTCGTACTACATCCTGACCTCGTTCCTCCTGGTCTACGTCACCGTGCACCTGGAGCTGCCGAAGAGCACGGCGCTGAACGCCGTCCTCATCGGCTCCGCCGTCCACTTCGTCACGATCCCCCTGTGGGGCGCGCTGTCCGACCGCATCGGTCGGCGGCCGGTCACCCTGATCGGCTCCGTGGGCATGGCCGCCTGGGCGTTCGCTTTCTTCGGCCTCGTCGACTCCACGTCGTTTCCCGTGATCACCCTGGCCGTCACCGTCGGACTGCTGCTGCACGGTGCGATGTACGGGCCGCAGGCCGCGTTCATCTCTGAGATGTTCGACACCAGGGTTCGCTACTCCGGCGCCTCGATGGGTTCCCAGCTCGCCTCCATCGTCGCCGGAGCCCTCGCCCCGATCATTGCTGTTGAACTCCTCAAGGACTACGACTCCTCCACCCCGGTCAGCATCTACCTCTGCGCGGCCGCCGTGATCACCACCATCACCGTGGCTGTCACCCGGGAGACCCGGGGCCGCGACCTTGCCGACTTGCGGGACGAGAAGTCGGCCGACGCTCCCGCGGTTGCCGCGGGTGACCGGGTGTAGCGCCGCCGCACTCGTGACGAGCCCGGTCCGCCGCCACGATGGGGAACGCGGCAGACTGGGCCCTGCACCGCATCAGCCCCCACACACGACCCGCGAGGAGGCACCATGACCGTCGGCCGTCGAGCCGACGCCCGGACGTCCGCCCCCGCCGAGGCGGCCGCCCGCCGCCTGCTGGACCTCCTCGCCGCCGACGCCCCCGCCGAGGAGCTCGCCGCCCAGCCGGCCCGCTCACGCGTCGGTGGGGCCGCCGCGGCGGACGTCGCATGGATGGAGGAGACCACCGAGGTCGCCCTGTCCGTGCGGCGCGTACTCGACCAGTACCGCCGCCGGGAGGCGGAGCTGGTGGCACTGTTCGACACCGCGGGCGATCTTGCGGGCCTGCGGGACCTCGATGCCGTGCTCCGCGCCATCGTTCGCAGGGCGAGAACCCTGCTGGGCGCCGACGTCGCCTACCTGACCCTCAACGACCCGCTCGCCCACGACACGTTCATGCGCGTCACCGACGGATCCGTCTCCGCGGCCTTCCAGCAGCTCCGACTGGGCATGGGAGAGGGACTGGGCGGGCTGGTCGCGCAGACCGCACGCCCCTACGCCAGCACGAACTACCACACCGACCAGCGCTACCGGCACACCGGGGCCATCGACGACGGTGTGGCCGAGGAAGGACTGCGCGGAATCCTCGGCGTCCCGCTGCGGGTGGGAGAGGAGGTCATCGGGGTGTTGTTCGCGGCGGACCGCACCCCGCGCGAGTTCACCCCCGACGCCATCGCCCTCCTCGGCTCACTCGCCGACCACGCCGCCGTCGCGATCGACAGCGCCCGACTGCTCGAGGAGACACGCAGCGCCCTCACCCGGCTCGAAGCCGCCAACGCGACGGCCCGTGCCCACGGCGAGGCGTTGCACCGGGCCTCCGACGCGCACGACCGCCTCACCAAACTCGTACTGCGAGGCGCGGGCATCGACGACGTGGCAGCCGAGATCGCGGCGCTGCTCCGGGGCGGAGTGGCCGTCCACGACACCGACGGCAGCGAGCTGGCCCGGGCCGGCACCGGACCGGTCATGCCCTCTGCCGAGAGCCTCGCAGCCTCGCGCACCGACGGCCGCGCGGTCCACGCGGACGACATCTGGACCTGCGCCGTTCTCGCCGGCACCGAGTCACTGGGCAGCATCGTGCTGACCGGACGGACGGACCTCTCCGAGGCCGACCGGCGCCTGTTCGAGCGCGCGGCGCTTGTCACCGCGATGCTGCTCCTCATGCGCCGGTCCGTTGCCGAGACCGAGGACCGGGTACGCGGCGAACTCCTCGACGACCTTCTCGCGGACCCCTCCGCGTCGGCACGCTGGGACGGCGGAAGCCTGACCCTGCGGGCCCGGCGCCTCGGAATCGACCTCGCCCGGCCCCACGCCATCGCCGTCCTCGACTGCGAGCCGCCCCTGCGACCTCGGCTCTCTGCCGAGACCGCCCGCAGAGCCCGCGGACTCGGCGGCCTGGCGGGAACCCGGCACGGCCACGTCGTCCTGCTCGCTCCGTCCGACCAGCCGGGGACCCTCGCCCGCGGCCTGGCCTGCGACCTCACCCGCGCCCTCGGCGCACCCGTGACCGTTGGAGCCGCCGGCCCGGGCCCCGGACCGGAGCACCTCGCCGGCCTCCACACCGAGGCTCTGCGGTGCCTGAACGCGCTGCACGCCCTCGACCGGACCGGGGAGGGAGCCGACATCGCCGAACTGGGCTTCATCGGAGTCCTGCTCGGCGACCGGGCCGACGTCGGCTCGTACGTCGAACGCGTCCTCGGCCCCGTCCTCGCCTACGACGCCGAGCGCGGCACCGAGCTGCTGCGCACCCTGCGCGCCTACTACGACCACGGGGCCAGCCTCTCCCGCGCCAAGGACGCCCTCCACGTCCACGTCAACACGGTCGTCCAGCGACTCGACCGCGTCGCGCAACTCCTCGGCCCCGACTGGAACACCCCCGCCAGGGCCCTGGAGACCCACCTGGCGCTGCGCCTTCACCAGCTCACTCGGGGCGTCGGCGAAGCCTGAGCGAGGCCGGCTTCGCTCGCCGGTGATCACCGCCGTTGACGTGTTGGCGCGGCTACGGTCGGATCAGGAGGTGCCGTTGATTGCGTACTCCACGTTCGGCGAGTACGCGGCCCAGCAAGCGATGGGCGGGACGGGGATGGTCGCTGGTCGAGTACCACGGCATGCTCAAGCGCGCGGGCGCCGAGCGGTGGCGGCCCGGCAAGGACCTCCACGTTTTGACAGGCGGCCTCGGCCGGGACGTATCGCTTGTCGGCCGACGAACAGGGCCCACCGCCCCGCGGGAAAACGTCGACGTCCTGGCCCTCGGCCGTCCATGTCTGCTCCGCGGCCCGCCCTTGACCGTCGGGCGGCACCCTAGCTCTTCGAGTCCGGCTTCCAGTCCTGGACGAGGAGCCCGAGCAGCACCTCGTCCAGGAACTCGCCCATCACCCAGGCCGAGGAGCGCAGCACGCCCTCGCGGACGAAGCCGTTGTGCTCGGCGGAGCGCAGCATCGCGGCGTTGTCCGCCAGCGTCTCGATCTGCAGCCGCTGCAGGCCGCGCACGACGAAACCGTAGTGGCACAGCACCGCGACGGCGTCGGTGCCGTAGCCCTTGCCGCGGGAGGTCGGCAGCAGCCCCAGCCCGATGTGCGCGGACCGTTGGTGGGTGTCGATGCCCCACAGCGTCGCG
>NZ_JBEZLR010000089.1:0-41420 GCF_040652275.1 Streptomyces sp. NPDC048275 | reverse complement strand
TCACGGAACCAGCGGTACGCAGTACGCGGGGCGATCCCCTGCGCGCGAGCCCATTCCGTCAGGTTCATGCACCTGATCATACATCACTCATGACACCTAAAGGACACTTATGGACACTCGTTGGAGAGCAGATCGAACCCCCCTCCCACAGGCCCGTGGCCGTGGCGCGGCCCTGTCCGCCGACGGCGTCGGCATCCGCTTCGACTCCTTCCAGGCCGTCCGGAACATCTGCCTGGACATCGCCGCCGGTGAGTTCCTCTGTCTGCTCGGCCCGAGCGGCTGCGGCAAGTCCACCCTGCTGTCCGCCATGGCGGGCTTCGTGACCGTGGACACCGGCACCCTCTGCGCCGACGGAGCCCCGATCACCGGCCCCGACCCGGAACTGGGCATGGTCTTCCAGAGCAGCGAGGCACTCTTCGACTGGATGACGGTGCGCCAGAACGTGGCGTTCGGACCACGGATGCGCGGCGCCTCGCGCGCACAGCAGGCGAAACTGGCCGACGAGTACCTCGGCCTGGTCGGGCTGCGCCACTGCGCGGACCGCTTCCCGGGCCAGCTCAGCGGAGGCATGCGGCAGCGGGTGCAGATCGCCCGCGTGCTGGCCAACGAACCGAGTGTGGTGCTCATGGACGAGCCGTTCGGGGCGCTCGACGCGCAGACCCGGCAGGTCATGCAGGAGGAGACCGACCGCATCTGGCGCGCCTCGGGCTGCACCGTCGTCTTCGTCACCCACGACATCGACGAGGCGATCCTGCTGGCCGACCGGATCGCCGTCATGACCGCCGGTCCGGCCGCCTCGGTGAAGTCCGTCTACCCGGTGGACCTGCCCAGGCCCAGGGACGAGGCCGACCCGGCCGCCGTCGAACTGCGCCGCGCTCTGCGGGAGGACATCGGCGAAGAGGTACGCAAGGCACTGCGCGACCAGGGACTCGACCCCGAGGAGGACCTCCGATGACCGTCGCCACGGCGCAGGCCCCCGCCGGCCAGGGGACCGAGCGGCACCCGGCCTGGGCGAGCGTACGGCGGCTGCGCACGCTCGGCATGTACACCCTTTCCGTCCTCATCGGCGTCGGTGTCTGGCAGTTGCTGGCGATGAAGTACGGCCCCTCGCTGGTCGCCTCCCCGACAGACACCCTCTCCGCGGCGCGCGAGCTGGCCGCGGACGGCACCCTCACCAACTCCATCATCGCCTCCAGCCGCCGGATCCTGATCGGCTGGGGACTCGGCGTGCTCGTCGGCGTACCGGTGGGACTGCTCGTCGGGCAGATCCCGGTGGTACGCCAACTCCTGGAGCCCTACATCGAGTTCTTCCGCTTCATCCCGCCGGTCGCGTTCGTGACCCTGGCGGTGGTGTGGCTGGGCATCGGGGAGTCGTCGAAGGTCGTCCTGATCTTCTACACGGCCGTCTTCATCGTCACGGTGAACACGAGCGCCGGCGTGATGGCGGTGAGCGACTCGAAGCTGCGCGCGGCGGAGAATCTGGGCGCGAGCCGCCGCCAGATCCTGCGGGGGATCGTGCTGCCGTCGACCGTGCCGCACATCGTCACCGGGGCACGCCTCGCCATGGGCAACAGCTTTCTGACCATCGTCTCCGCCGAGATCGTCGCCGCGCAGGTCGGGCTCGGTTCGTTGATCTGGACCTCCCGCAACTACGGGCGGATCGACTGGGTCTTCGTCGGAATCATCACCTTGGGAATCCTCGGGTTCGTCTTCGACCGCGTACTGCGGATCGTGGCGTCCCGGGTCTTGCGTCGATACGGAGTGAAACTGTGACGGTCGGTATTTCACGCGCCCTGGTTCTGGAGCGGTTCGGTTCGCTGCCCCGGCTGGTGGAGCGAGCGGTGCCCGAGTCGCGGCCAGGCCACACCCTTGTACGGATGCGGGCGGCTCAGGTGGGCCACCTCGATCTGAACGTCGTGGACGGCAGGTTCGGGATCCTCCCGGACCTGCCGGCGGTGCCGGGTACCACGGGATGCGGGGTGGTCCTCGCCTCGGACACCCACCCCGAGGGCAGCCTCGTCAGGCTCGGCGGGAAGGGGCTGGGCCTGCGGCGGGACGGCTGCTGGGCGGAGCACGCACTCGTGCCGGACGCCGCGGTGGAGGTGGTCGAGGAGGGCACGGACCCCGCCCTGGCGTGCAGTTGGTTCTCACCGGCGGGCACGGCGTGGGCGGCGGTGCACGCGGTCGCGGCCGTACGGGCGGGGGAGCGGGTGCTGGTGACCGGGGCGGCGGGCGCGGTCGGGGCACTGACCGTGCAGGTCGCCGCGCGGGCCGGGGCCGAGGTGGTCGGCGTGGTCGGCCGGCCGGCCAAGCTCGCCCATGTCCCGGCTCCCGCCAAGCCCGTCCTCGCCGCCGAGATGTCCGTGGAGTCGGTGGGCGGACAGGTCGACGTGCTCATCGACACGGTGGGCGGCCCGGTGCTCCGCGACGCCCTCCCGCTCGTCCGCCCGCGCGGCCGCGCCGCGCTGGTCGGCTACACCGCGGGACGTGAATTCGGCGTGGACCTCGCGGACTTCCTGCTGGCCGACGTGTCGCTGCTGCCGGTGAACCTGATGTCGCGGGGCAAGGAGGTCGCGGCGGACGCGGAGGGGCTGCTGGCGGATCTACGGACGGGGGCACTGACCCTGGAGATCGAACGCCACGGCCTCGACGCGCTGGCCGAGGCCGCAGAGAGGCTGCGCACCGGGGAGGCGGTCGGAAAGGTGGTGCTGGACCTGGGGTCAACTACCCGTCGCTAAGCCTTGATCCACCGACGTGGTTCGACAGGGGCCTGCGCCGCACCCGCTACCGAAACCTGCACACGACCCGTCTCGGCCACGTCTTCGCTGCCACCGCGCTCAACATCATCCGCATCGACCGATGGCTGACCGGCACCCCGCTCGGCGGCACCCGCACCTCCCGCCTCGAAGCCCTCATGCTCACGGCCTGACAAGCCGATTCGCGGATCCCGACGCCCCGCCTCAGCCCAGGACGACCACCGCACGGCCCCGGCAGCACACCACGTCGCCGGGGCCGCAGCGCTCGATCAGATCCAGGGTGATCTCACCGCTGACCGTGTCCACCGCCCGTACGGAACCGGTCACCACCAGCCGGTCACCGGCGCACGCCGGTGCCCGGTTCTGCCAGCCCACCTCCCGCACCTGCCCGCCCGCCCCCGCGAACTGCGCGGCGGCCCGGTGGAACAGACAGCCGTGGAGCTGCGCCATGACGACCGGACCGCTCAGCCCCTCGGAGCGGGCGAAGTCGGCGTCGTAGTGGATGCGGTGGGCATTGCGGGTGACCGCGCCGAAACGCAGGAGGGTGATCGCGTCGGCGGTGAACTCGACCGGCCGCACCGGCTGCCCCGTGTGAACCGTCATCGGACGATGAACCTCTCTGTGACCTCGATCAGTGTGTCCCGCGCGGTGCCGTACGTCTTCTCGACCGTCAGCAGCACGAATCCCGCGCTCTTGCGCTCCACGGCGGTCAGGGCGCGCCGCATCTCGATCCGGTCGCCGACCCGCACCTCGCCCGTCCAGCGCACGTCCTGGCCGCCCGCCATCAGGCGGACGCCGAGTCCGTCGGTGCCGGGCACCTCGTCGCGGTACATGCCGTCCGGCCGGAACTCCGCGGAGTCGGCGCCCGGCGCCGCGCGCAGCAGGCTGACCGCGTACATCGGGTGGACGGTGAAGTCGGCGTGCCCCGGGTCGACGAGCCGCGGATCGCTCTCGCCGGCCGCCCGTGCGAACTCGGCCGCGTCCTCGGCCCGTACGACACCGAGACAGCGGTGTTCCCACTGCCCCAGCACGGCCCGGGCCCGCTTCTCGGCCAGCTCCAACGCGGTCATGCGCCGCCTTTCCACTCAGGTTGTTCCGCCAGAGTCCGGACGGTAGGGACGGCACCGTAGGACGGCCACGGAACCGGCCCGCTCAGCGGACCGATCCGCTTGGGCAAAGATCGCCGCCGCCACACCATCGGGACATGGACCTCATGGACATCCAGGCGCCCCCGGAAGGCGCCTACGCGCAAGCGGACGGCGTCAAGTACCACTACGTCGAACTGGGGGAGGGCAGCTCGGTCGTGTTCCTGCACGGCGGCGGCCCCGGCTGCACCGGCTGGTCGGACTTCGGGCAGGTGGCACCCCTGTTCGCGGTGGACCGCCGGTGCCTGCTCGTCGACATCCTGCAGTACGGCAAGTCCGCCAAGCCCGTCATCGAGGGCCCCATGTGGGACTATCACGCGGCCAAGACCGTCGCCCTGCTCGACGAACTCGGCATCGAGCGCGCCGACTTCGTCTGCAACTCGTGGGGCGGCACCATCGCGCTCAACCTGGCCGCCACATACCCCGAGCGCGTACGGTCGTTGGTGATCACCGGCAGCATGCCCGTCTTCTACGGTCCTCTCGCCCCCCTGCCGGAAGGCGGCCGCCGTGGCCGCAACGCCCGCGACGTGTACTACGGCGGCACCGGCCCCTCCTGGCAGAAGATGCGCCAGCTCATCGCCCGCCTGGAGTGGTACGACCCCGACGCCGTCCCCGACGCCACCGTGACCCTGCGCTACGAACAGAGCCTCGACCCCGAGGAGACCGCGCTGGCCGGCGCCTCCGACAACCCGCGCGGCGACTGGCAGGACCTCACCGCCGCACTCGGCCGGATCACCGCGCCGACGCTCTTCCTGTGGGGCATGCACGACGCGTTCCTGACCCCCGACTATCCGCTGATGCTGGCCCGCATGATCCCCAAGGGCAACCTGCACGTGATGAGCGAGGCCTCCCACCACCCGCAGGAGGAACGGCCCTACGACTACCACAGCGTGGTCACCGGTTTCCTGAACCAGCGCCACCACTGAGCCTCCGGGAGGAAATGTGCTGCGCGTCGTCGAACTCTCCGGGCCGTTCGCCCGGTTCGCGGGCAGGCTGCTGGTCGGACTCGGCTACGAGGTGATCCTCGTCGAGCCCCCGCAAGGAGACCCGACCCGACACGAGCGAGGCGGGGACGCCTTCGTCCACTGGCACGCCGGAAAACGCTCCGTGACCCTCGATACCGCCACGCCCGACGGCGCCGCCGGACTGCGCCGCCTGATCGAGGGCGCCGACGTCCTGCTCGACGGGACCACCGCGGGCGCCAAGCCGGACACCGAGGGCCTCGACCACCTCGTCCACGTACGGGTCACCCCGTTCGGGCTGGTCGGCCCGCGCAGCGACTGGCAGGGCACCGACCTCGTGGTGGCCGCGCTGGGCGGGATGCTCGCACAGGTCGGCGACCCCGACGGCCCACCGCTGCGGCTCCCGGAGCAGCAGGCCGAGCAACTCGCGGGCGTCAACGCGGCGATCGCCGCCCTGCTCGGCCTGCGTGCCCGACGCACCGGTCCCGGACAACTCGTCGACGTCTCCGCGCAGGCGTGCGTCGCGGCGGCCCTGGAGGCCGGAACCCTCGCCTATCTGCACGAGGACCGGGTGCCGCCGCGCCCGGGCCGCGTCCATCCGCTGGTTCCGCACGGCCTGTTCCGGGCCGCCGACGGCTACTTGGGCGGCGGGCTCGGCGGCAGCCCGCGCATGTGGGACGCGCTGCTCGACTGGCTGCGCGAGGAGGGTGCGGCGGCCGACCTCGCGGAGCCGCGCTGGCAGGACCCGGTCGAGCGCAAGAAGCACCAGGAGCACGTCTTCAAGGTCGTCCAGGACTTCGTGGGCAGGTGGCCGAAGGCCGAGTTCGCGCAGCGGGCCCAGGCCAGGAAGCTGCCCTGGGCCGCCGTCGACCTGCCCCACGAACTTCCCGACAACCCGCAGCTCGCGGCCCGCGGCTTCTTCACGCGGGTACGGACAGCCGAGGGCGAGCGGACCGACCTGGGCTTTCCCTTCGCGTTTCCGGAAGGCCGCCGGATCCAAGAGCTGGACGTATCCGGCCTGGGCGCGGACCAGGACGTGCTCGGCGAACACCGTCCGGCGCCTCCGGTTGCGCACCCACAGGACTCGGTACGCCCCGCCCTCCACGGCATCCGCGTCCTCGACCTGACCTGGGTGCTGGCCGGGCCGTACTGCACCAAGATCCTGGCCGACCACGGCGCCGAAGTGATCAAGGTCGAGTCCGCGGGCCGCCCCGACCCCACCCGCTTCGCCCCCTTCATGCACCTCTCCCGGGGCCCCCACACGGACCCGAACACCAACGGCTACTTCAACGACGTCAACCGCAACAAACGCAGCCTCGCGCTCGACACCCGCACCGCCGAAGGCGTCGAGGTACTGCGCGATCTCATCGCCCGCTGCGACGTCCTCGTGGAGAACTTCAGCTCCACGGTCATGACCAAGCTCGGCCTGGGCTACGAGGAACTGCGCCGCATCAACCCGGGGATCGTGTACGTGAGCATGTCCGGCATGGGGCACACCGGACCGCGCAACGGCTGGGTCTCGTACGCCGACACCGTCTCGGCGAGCGGCGGGCTGACCGGGCTGACCGGCTGGGGACCGGACGAGGTGGTCGGGGTGATCTACGGCCACGGAGACATCGTCGCCGGCCTGCAGGCGGCGCTCGGCACGCTCGCCGCGCTGGAACACCGCACCCGAACCGGCCGGGGCCAGCACATCGACCTGTCCCAACTGGAGGCGATCGCCGCCCACATGGGCACCAGCCTGCTCGCCGGGCCGGGTAAGGAACCCGCCGGAAACACCCACCCCACATGGAGCCCGCAGGGCGTCTACCGGTGCCTGGGCGACGACCGCTGGCTGGCCGTCAGCGTGCGCGACGACACCGAGTGGGCGGCGCTGTGCGAGGTGATCGGCCGCCCCGAACTCGCCACCGACGAGCGGACGCGCACGGCACCGGCCCGCAGACACGCCTTTGCCCTCGTCGACGGCGCTCTCGGCGCATGGACCCGCACCCTGCCGGCCGACGCCGCCGCCGAACTGCTCCAGGCACACGGTGTCCCCGCCGGAGCCGTCCAGGACGGCCGCGAACTCGTCGAGCACGACCCGCAGCTGCGGGCCCGCGGCTTCTACGTCCGCGCAGAGCACCCGGTCGCCGGAGCCTTCCTCCACGAGGGCGTCCCCCTTCGCCTCACCCGCACACCCGGTGGCATCCGCGAACCCGCGCCCGTACTGGGCGCCGACACCGATTCCGTACTGAGCAAGGTGGCGGGGTATTCGGTGGAGCGGATCCAACTCCTGCGGGACGCCGGGGTCCTGCGGTGACCGGACGCGGTCCCGGCCCCCGTCCCAAGCCCCCTCCCGGCACGCTTGCCGGACTCCTCGACGCGGCCGCCGAGGAGTTCGGCGACCGCGTCTTCCTGCGCGTCGGGGACGTGACACGGACGTACGAGCAGTCCCGTACGGCGGCGGCGCAGACGGCGGGAGCGCTCGCGGCGCGCGGCTGCGGACCGGGCGACCACGTCGCCGCCATGGCCGGCAACAGGATCGAGCTGGTCGACCTGATCCTCGGCTGCGCCTGGCTCGGCGCGGTGCTGGTCCCCCTCAACACCGCTCTGCGCGCAGCCGGGCTGCGGCACGTCCTGCGCGAGGCGGATCCGGGATACCTGCTCGCGGAGCCCGAAACGGCGGGGCGTGCCGTCGAGGCCGGCTTCCGGGGCACGCTGTGGACCGTGGGCGAGGACGACATCCCGGCGCCGGGCCAGGCTCGCATGCTGCCGCCGGCCCGGGTACGTCCGTACGACACCGCCTTCATTCTGTTCACCTCGGGCACCACGGGACCGGCGCGTGGTGTGCGCTGCCCCCACGCCCAGACCGTCCGGTGGGGCAGCAACGTGGCGGACTCGCTGCGGCTCACCGCCGACGACGTCCTGTACACCTGTCTCCCGCTCTTCCACACCAACGCCCTCAACACGCTGGCCCACGCCCTGACCGTGGGCGCGGCCTGCAGCATCGACGAGCGGTTCTCCGCGACGCGGTACTGGGACCGGGTGGCGGAGTCCGGCGCCACCGCCGTCTATCTGCTCGGCGCGATGGTGCCGATGCTTCTCGCCCAGACGCCCGGCCCCCGGGACCGTGCGCACGGGGCGTGGCGTGGCCTCTCACCGGCCACCCCGCAGACCGCCTGGCAGCCGTTCCGCGAGCGCTTCGGGGTCACGCTCGTCGACGGCTTCGGCTCCACGGAGACGAACCTCGTCATCGGATCGACCCCCGAGGACCAGCGGCCCGGCTACGTCGGCACCCTGCGCGAGGGCTTCTCCGCGCGCGTGGTCGACGAACACCTCGCTCCCGTTGCGGACGGCACGCCCGGCGAACTGGTCGTCCGCAGCCATCGGCGATTCGCCTTCTCCACCGGATACCTGGGGGAGCCCGAACCGAACCCCGCCGCCTGGCGACGCACCGGCGACCGGGTGATCCGGGAACCCGACGGCTGGTTCCGCTTCGTCGACCGCGTCAAGGACGTCATCCGGCGCCGCGGCGAGAACATCTCCTCGTCCGAGGTGGAGTCGGCGATCCGCGCACATCCCGCGGTCGCCGACGCCGCGGCCTTCCCCGTGGCCTCCGAGCTCGCCGAGGACGAGGTGATGGTGGCGGTGGTGCCACGGCCGGGTCTCGCACTCGATCCCCTCGACCTGGTGCGCCAGTGCGAGCGCGAACTGCCGGCCTTCGCCGTTCCCCGCTACATCGACACCGTCCCGGAGCTGCCCCTCACCGAGACGGGCAAGGTCCGCAAGGCGGTGCTGCGCGAGCGTGGGGTCACGGCCACGACATGGGACCGCACGGGGGGCGGGGGAACGGCGGGTCAGGGCTGGGCGGGCGAGGGTTCGGGTGGCGCCCTCAGGCCGCCGACACCCACTCCAGGATGACCTCGGCGAACTCCTCGGGGAGTTGCTCCGGGACGGGGACATGACCGCAGGACAGGACCCGGGTCCCGCAGCCGAGCGCGGCGGCGAACTTCTCCAGGCCCGGCAGGCAGTAGTGGTCCCCGGGGGCGCAGAGACCGCGAGCGTGCGGGCGGTGGCGTACGGCAGCCGTTCCTCCATGCGGTAGCGGTGCACCGCCTCATGGCCCTCCTCCGCCCGCTCCAGCACGGTGAGCGCGTCGACCACGTACCGGGTGAGGGCGGCCTCCTCGCCGTCCCGGTAGAAGCCCCGACGACGGTTCCACAGCTCGACCAGGTGCGAGCCGTCGGGTTCCGGCTCGACGTGGTCGACGGGCTTGCGCCGGCCGGCTCGGGCGCGCTTCTCGTCGTCGACGAAGGACGTGGCGGACAGCAGCAGGCCGGCGACCTCGCCGTTTCATCTGGGGACGGCAGCTGATGGGGCGAAAACGCGAATGTGCCTTCCTGGCCTGGGACGATGAACCTTGCTGAGAGGTTCTGTCGGTCCAAGCGGAGGGCACTTTCTACGTGCAGACCATCGGATTGCGTCCCCGGGACGCCGATGTCCCCCGGCCCCGCCCGGACACCGAGATCCCCGGCGCACGGCCATGATCAATCGGCGGGTGGGGCATCGGCGGTCACCCCTACGCCAATGACGAAAACGTCAGCCACGTGGTGCACTCCTCGGCAAGGAAAGAGGACGATGAGATGTCTGTGCATGTGATCGTGTTGCCAGGAGGCGGCTACGAGGTGCACGCCGAGCACGAGGCCCAGCCGATCGTCGATTGGCTCGAAGGATTGGGCTTGGAGGCGAGCGTTTTCCGGTATCCGCTCAACACACGGCATCCAGCGCCGCTCGCGGCACTTCAGACCGAGATCCGGCGCCTACGGGACAAGGGGGCCGACACGATCGGGGTCGTGGGCTTCTCGGCCGGTGGGCACCTCGCGGGCCTGGCAGCCCTCGCTCCGAACGCTGACGAGCGGACATCGGTTCAGTTCGCTGTTCTCGGCTACGCGATCACGTCGATGGAGACCGAGACGTACCGCCCTTCGCAGCTCATTCTGCTGGGTGAGGACGCGTCGCCGGAGTTGCGTCGTTCGACCTCGCTCGACGCGCTGGTGACTCCGTCGTCTCCTCCGTTCTTCCTCTGGCACACGGCGGAGGATTTTTACGTTCCGCCTGAGCACACCTATCGCCTCGCTGAGGCGTTGGCCGCCGACAATGTGCCCCACACGGTGCACGTCTTCCCCCACGGCCCCCACAGCCTGGGCCTTGCCCATGGGGCTGGAGAAGCATCGACATGGACACGCTTCGCCGAGTCATGGATCGGCGAGCAGGCCGGTACTCGGATGCATCACGGAGCTTGATAGCGCCAGCCCCATTGCGATGCTGGGAGGTCTGATCGATTCAGTCGGAGTTTCCTGGGATGCCGGGCGCCGGGTGGACCGTTCCTCGTGCCGTCTGCGGAGTGCGTGTGCGAGTGCACTCACGAGTGGCGTCGGCCGCTTTCTGACCTCATGTGGATCTTGCCTTTCCGGAGGCTGCCTGAGGCCGTCTTGCGACTGAGATCCGCATAGGCGATTTGTTGACCGATTGGACCACATCGTGTTTCATAGTGGTCCAATCGGTCAACAAACCTAGTGGAGGATTCCGATGCACCAGACTCAGACGGAGCGGAACAAGGCCGTCATCCTTGAGTTCCTGACGACCGCGTTCAGCTCCAAGGATTTCGCCGCGCTGGACCGGTACCTGCACCCGGACTACGTGCAGCACAACCCGTTCATCCCGCCGGCCAAGGCCGGGCTGCGCGGGTTCATCGCCGATCTGCCCGACGCCACCCGCTACGAGCCGGGAGCGATCATCGCCGAAGGAGACCTGGTCATGGTCCACGGCCGGTACTCCGGAGGGTCCGACAAGCCCCTCCTCGGGATCGACATCTTCCGCTTCGAAGACGGCCTGGTAGTGGAGCACTGGGACGTCCTGCAGGACGAGGTGGCCGCGGAGGACACCGTGGCAGGCAACCCCATGTTCACCAACCCGCAGGCCGGCTTGGCCGACCGGCAGGCCTGACCCGGCCGGCGACGCGACGGCTCGGGTACGCACTCCGCGGCGGCGCCCGACGCAAAGACCCGACACCGACCCCGGCCAGGCCCCGCCGACCTCAGCGGCTTCCGCCGCATGCACGCCGAACGCGCGCCACAGGCGAACGCCGCAGCAAGATCGGCACACAGGCAGCGTCACCCACCACGGAGACCTACCCATGACGAACCTATTGGATCTTGTTCTTGAGGCCCATGGCGGCCTCCGGCGGTGGCAAGAAGCCAAAACCATCCACGCCAAGGGGTCCATAGGCGGACTCCTGTGGACCCTCCGCGGCCGGCAGGGAATCCTCGCCACGGCAGACATGACCGTTGACGTGCAGCAGCAGCGCGTGGTCTTCGACGGCTTCACCGGCCCGGGACTGCGCGGCGTGTTCACGCCCGGCCGAGTCGCGATCGAGGGGAGGGAGGGTGAGGTCGTGGCCGAGCGGACCTCCCCACGCGAAGCCTTCGCCGGCCACGGCCCGGACACCCCCTGGGACGAGCTCCACGTGCTGTACTTCGCGGGCTACGCCATGTGGAACTACCTCACGGCCCCCTACCTGCTGACGCGCCCCGGCGTTGCAGTGGAGGAACTGGAGCCCTGGCAGGAAGCCGGCGAGAACTGGCGACGGCTCCGGGCGACCTTCCCCGATGCTCTCGCAACACACGCCAGAGAACAGGACTTCTACTACAACACCGCCGGGCTGCTGCGCCGTCATGACTACGCTGCCGAGGTGCTCGGCGGCGCGCCGGCTGCGCATCTGTGCGAAAAGCACGTAACGGCGTCGGGACTGGTCTTCCCCACCCACCGGTACGTCCTGCCCATTCAGGAAGATGCGCGGGTCCTGCCCGAGCCGGTCCTCGTCGCCATCGACCTCACCGAGATCTCTGTTGCCTGACCGCGGCACGAGTACACCGCCGCGTTAGGGCGCGTTTCGAAAGTGCTGGTCACAGCCATTCGTTGATGGCTGCGACCCGGCACGGTCGCTTCGTAGCGGACGGCGAGCTTGTCGTATCTCGTGGCGACCGCGCGGTGGTGCTTGAGGTGATTGATTCCGCACTCCACCGCGTGGCGTCTTTGTAGTTGGCCGTGTCGAACTTCGGCGGCCGGCCGCCGTGGGGGCCGTGTTTCTTGCGGTTGGCGATCTGGTCGCGCTTCTCCGGGATGGTGCAGTGGATACCACGCTTGCGCAGGTAGGCGCGGTTCGCGCGGGAGCCGTACGCCTTGTCGGCCCGAACCTTGTCCGGCCGGGTGCGCGGGCGGCCCGGTCCGAGCCTGGGCACCCGGATACGGCCCAGGACCACCTGGAACTGCGGGGAGTCACCGCGCTGCCCGGCCGTGATCACAAGTGACATCGGCTTCTGGGCCTGCTCGACCGTCAGATGGAGCTTGGTCGTCAGCCCGCCCCGGGAGCGTCCGAGCCCGTGATCGGCAGGCTCGGTGAAGACACCACCTGGCGGCTCGACCTGCAGATCCCCTTTTTGCGGGCACCCGCCGCATGCTGGTGGGTGCGGGCGATGGTCGAGTCCACCGAGACGTCCCAGGTAATCAGTCCCTCGGCGTCGGCCCGGGCCTGCAGTTGCTCGAAGATGCGATGCCAGGTGCCGTCCCGTTGCCAACGCCGGAACAGGCCGTAGACCGTCTCCCACGGGCCGTACCGCTCGGGCCGTCCCGCCAGGGAGCACCAGCGCGGGTGCGCCAGCGTATGCCGTCTATCAGCTGCACGCGCGCCTGGGAGCAGCGCAAGTCGGCCCCGCCTTGAGTGCCTTGGGGTTGCCCCGTGGTCCGATCGCCGGATCGGCGTCCCCTTTTGGCCGGCGCCGGAGACCTTGTCCAGTTGCCGCAAGGCCGGGCTCGCCAACATCTCCACGGTGATCCACGTGTGCGGGCCGCCGATGGGGAGGGCCACCTTGGAGCACAGTTATTTGCGTTAGGGCGCACGAGTGCTACCATCGACCTAAAGCGCATATCCGTGCGTTAAAGGTCGGTGCCGCGCGAGGTGTCGCGGCCGCCCAGGACCTGCCGACCCTCGGCCTCGCGTCAGGAGAATCGAATATGAGTTTGAATCAGTCTCTGCTTCTGCCGTACCGGATGCGGGACCTCTCCCTGGCGAACCGCGTGGTCATGGCCCCGTTGACGCGGAGTCGTGCACGCAACCGCGATCTGCTGCCCACTGATCTCCACGCCGAGTACTACGCTCAGCGGGCGTCGGCCGGTCTGATCATTTCCGAGGGTGTGTGGATCAGCCGCGACGCGGTCGGATGGCATGACGTCCCGGGGCTGTTCACCGACGAGCAGGTCGCCCACTGGAAGCAGGTGACGGACGCGGTCCACCTCGCGGGTGGTGTCATATTCGCTCAGCTGTGGCACACCGGGTCCGCTTCGCACCCCGATTTCTTCGAGGGTCGCCCGCCTCTTGCGCCTTCGGCCGTCAACCCGGGGCTGCTGGCCCCGACGTCGGGTGGTCGCAAGCCGACCGTGGAGCCCATGGCGATGTCGGCGCACGATGTCCGGCAGACGGTCGCCGACTATGCGACGGCGGCTCGCAACGCCATGGCGGCAGGATTCGACGGTGTGCAGCTGCAGGCAGGCTTCAACTATCTGATCAGCCAGTTCCTGAATCCCCGCACCAATGTGCGCACGGACCGCTACGGGGGCTCGATCGAGAACCGCGCCCGCTTCCTCTTCGAGATCATCGAAGCCGTCGGCGAGTTTGTCGACCTGCGGCGCGTGGGGGTGAAGGCCGGACCCGCCTGGTCCGAGACGGGAGAATTTGTCTCCGGGCTCGAGGCGCTGGCTGACGGCGAGTACGTGCTCGGTCGGCTCAACGACTATGAACTGTCACATCTTCTGCTCATGGGGATGATGGCCGACCCTGCCGGAGGGCCGTTGGAGGAGCTGGCCGACGATGGCATGTTCCGGCACTTCCGGAAGGTCTATCAAGGCACCGTCATCGCGAACGTCGGGTTCGACCAGCACCGAGGGAACACGGTCCTGGCCGACGACCTGGCCGATCTGGTCGCCTACGGGCAGCCGTTCATCGCCAACCCCGATCTGCCTGCCCGGTTCGCCTCCCATACGCCGCTCGCCGAACTGAAGCAGGACCTCATCTACGGTGCGGACGCCGCCGGCTACACCGATTACCCACCGCTGGAGGCGTGAGGCAGAACCGGCGGCCACGTGTCGGGCCGGTGGTCCCGGAAGTGAGCGACCCGGCCTGCCCGCGCAAGCACTGGCATCACGCCGGACATTCATTCGATGAGGGAGTACAGGCCATGGCACAGGAAACCGCACGCCCCGCCGACGCCTCCGGGGTCTTCCGCCTCGGCGGCGACCTGCCGGTCAACCGGCTCGGTTACGGTGCGATGCAGCTGACGGGCCCGGGGGTGTGGGGGGATCCCGAGGACCCCGAGGAGGCCGTACGGGTGCTGCGCCGGGCCGTCGAGCTGGGCGTGAACTTCATCGACACCGCCGACTCCTACGGCCCGTTCGTCAGCGAGCAGCTCATCCGCAAGGCCCTGCACCCGTACCCGCAGGGCCTGGTGATCGCCACCAAGGGCGGGCTGTCACGCTCGGGCCCGGGGGACTGGCGCGCGCTCGGCCGCCCCGAGTACCTGCGGCAGCAGACCGAACTGAGCCTGCGCCACCTGGGTGTGGAGCGGATCGACCTCTACCAGCTGCACCGGATCGACCCCAAGGTCCCACTGGCCGACCAGGTCGGTGAGCTGCTCCTGCTGCAGCGGGAAGGCAAGATCCGCCACATCGGCCTGTCGGAGGTGACCGTCAAGCAGATCGAGGAGGCCAGGAAGATCGCGGACATCGTCTCCGTGCAGAACCTGTACAACCTGGCCAATCGCGGTGCCGAGGACGTCCTGGAGTACGCCGAGCGGGAGAACCTGGGCTTCATCCCGTGGTTCCCGATCGCCACGGGCCAGCTGGCGCGCCCGGGCGGCCCGCTGGACACTCTCGCCAAGGAGCTCGGCGCGAGCCCCTCCCAGCTGGCCCTGGCCTGGCTGCTGCGGCGCTCCCCGGTGATGCTGCCCATCCCCGGTACCTCGCGCGTGGCTCACCTGGAGGAGAACACCCAGGCCGCGCAGGTGGCCGTGTCCGACGCTCAGTTCCGGGCACTCGGCCAGGCCGTCTGACCGGCACCCCGCCTCAGCGGCGGGCCCTGTGCCTTCCCTCTCGGCAGCCACCCCCTGGGTCGCGTCGCGCACCACTCGGAGCCGCGCGTGTCGAGGGGTATGGCTGTGACACCACATCAAGCTCGGCCGTCGCGCACGAAGGAGGAAAGGCGAATCCTCGCCCAGTGCGACGAGGGCTGGGTGCGGATCGACGAGACGAGATGCCGCCAGGCGCCCGAGGACTGCGTCCGAGGACTGCGCCCGGAATGGCGTTGGCCGGTTTCGCCGCAAGGGCGGCACCAAAGCCGCACCTGATCTGTGTGCCGCGCTCGCCGGGCTCCTGGACGGGGGCGACCCGAGGGCGGCGAAGACTGCAACCGGTATCGCCGGTTCCCGAGGTGGGGATCAGTTGGATCGGTTGCAGAGTTCGTCGACGTAGGTACGCACATCCACCTCGGGCAGCGTCCAGGGCAGGAAGATGACCCGGTAGATGATGGGGGCCACCAGCCGGTCGATGACCTCGTCGCCGCTGAAGGTGCTGCCGGGCCGTGCGGCGAAGCCGGCTGCTTCCGCCCGCCGGTCGCGCAGGCAGTCCGACTCGCTCTCACCGGCTGCGGCGGCCCCGCCTCGCAAGAGGGCGGCGTTCACCGAGATGCTGTAGTGGCTGAGCATCTCCTGTGCCCATGCGGTCAGATCGGCACGCAGGTCTCCGGTGTCGGGAAGGCCGCGGTCTGGGTCGAGCCGGTACGTCGCCAGGTCATTGATCATGGTCCGCGCGTCGCCCCACCGTCGGTAGATGCTCGAGTGATTCACTCCCGCACGCTCCGCGACCATGGGGATGGTGACGGCGTCACTGCCCCGTTCGGCGATCAGTTCCTCGACGGCCTTCCTGATCGATGTCAGCACCAGGGCGCTGCGGCCGCCGGTGCGCCGCCGCGGGGACGATTCTGCAACCATGCACCCTATTGTAACGCACACCGCTTGGCATTAAGACTCCTCCGGGTTTACGGTGAAGCTAACGCACAAAGTTTTGCCTTAGGAGGCTCTGAGGTGTCCCTCACCGAATCAAGCCATGACCTCAGCCCTGGCCTCGCGGCCTCTGACCCCGGCCGGTCCCGCAGGCTGCTCCCTTCCTCCACGGCGTTCGCCGGGTCGGCCGGCGTCTTCGCAGCGCTCTACGTGGCCGCAGGCGCGCCCACGCCGCTGCTGGTCGTCTTCGAGCAGCAGTGGCATTTCCCCGCCTGGGTGCTGACGGTTGCTTTTGCTTCGTACGCGCTCGGCCTGCTGGCGGCTCTGCTGGTCGCCGGATCGCTGTCCGACCACATCGGTCGCCGGCCTGTCCTGGTCGGGTCGCTTCTGGTGGAGCTCGGGGCGATGCTCATGTTCGTCTTCGCTTCGGACATCGGCTGGGTGATCGCGGCCCGCACCGTCCAGGGCATCGCCACCGGCGCAGCCACGAGCGCCTTCTCGGCCTCGGTCGTGGAACATGCTCCAGAACGCCACAGGAAACTGGGCACCATCATCACCAGCATCGCTCCGGCGGGCGGACTGGGCCTGGGTGCCCTGCTGACCGGCGCGGCGGTCCAGTTCAGCAGCCACGCGACGGTGATCGTGTTCTCGGCCCTCGCGGTGGTCATGGCCGTCGGCACGGGCGTCGCCGCGTTCTCGGCGGAGACCGTCTCCCCCCGTCCCGGAGCGGCACGCGCCCTGATTCCCCGTGTCTCGGTCCCCCCGGCCGCACGTCGGGAGTTCCTGGCGGGTATTCCCGTTCACATGGCCGCATGGATGCTGGCCGGACTGTTCATGGGGCTCGTGCCCACCATCATCCGGGACCTGCTGGGCCTGCACAGCGGTCTCCTGAACGGTGCCACGGCCTTCGTCGAGCCTGCGGCAGCCGCCGTGGCCGGCCTGTTCCTCGGCCGTCTGACAGCACGCCGCACCATCTTCGTCGGCGGTGCGGGTGTGCTGCTGGGAACCGCGGTGATCGAGGCCGGTGTCGCCGCTGGAATGCTCTCGCTGCTGTGGGTGGGAGGCATCATCGGCGGCGTGGGCTTCGGCGCCTCGTTCTCCGGCGCCATCCGCACCATCGCCCCGCTCGCACAGCCCCACCAGAGAGCAGGACTCTTCGCATCTGTCTACCTGGTCGCCTATCTGAGCTTCGGAGTGCCGGCGATCATCGCAGGACTCCTGATCGCTCCGGCCGGCCTGCTGGCCACCGTCCTCGGCTACGGCGTCGTCATCCTGGCCGTCGCAGCCCTCGGGCTGCTCGCACAGCACCGCGTCAACACACGCCGCTGACCCGGCAAGCGCGCAGGTTGCCGGGAGCGGCACGTCTGGCGGGCACGCAGGCTGGTCGACGTCTTGCATCGGGACGGGGAACCCGCCTCATACGGACTCGTACGAGACTCGCTCACCAAGCGGGTCGGTGGGCAGGGGCTGCTCGGTCCAGATGCACTTGCCGGACGCTGTGTAGCGGGCGCCCCACCGGCTGGTCACCGCGGCGATCAGCTGGAGCCCGCGGCCGTTCTCGTCGGTGTCGGCCGCTCGACGGATTCTGGGCATCGCGGGGCTGGCGTCTGCGACTTCGCAAGTGAGGGTTCGGCCGCGCAGCAGCCGCAGGGCGATCGGTCCTCTTGCGTGGCGGACGACATTGCCGACGAGCTCGCTGGCGACGAGTTCGGTGGTCATGATCAGCTCGTCCAGGTTCCAGGCGGCGAGCTGGGCCCGGACATGCGCGCGGGCCTGGCCGGCGGCTGTGGGGTCGTCTTGCAGCTGCCGGCAGGAGATGTCCTCGGGAGCCAGCGCGTGGGTGCGGGCGACGAGCAGTGCGCTGTCATCGCGGCTGCGCTGGTCGGGCAGCAGGGTGGTGATCAGGCGGTCGCACAGGTCGTCGAGGGTCTCTGTCATCTGAGGATGGGCGGGGTGAAGGTGGCGGGCGAGGCGGCCCATGCCTTCGGTGATGTCCAGTCCGCCGGATTCGACGAGGCCGTCGGTGTAGAGCGCGAGGATTGCGCCGTCGGGCAGGCTGAACTCGGCTGTGTCGAAGGGCGGGGTGGCGGCACCGAGCGGGGAGTTGACGGGCAGGTCGGGGAAGTAGCTGGTTCCGTCGGGCCGGAGGATTACGGGCGGAGGATGGCCGGCGGTGATGGCCTGACACATGCGGCCGGCCGGGTCGTAGACGATGCACAGGCAGGTGGCGTAGAAGTCGTCCCCGAGGCCGCTGACGACTTCGTTGAGGTGGAAGAAGAGCTCGTCCAGGGGCTGCTCGAGATCGGCAAGGGTACGGACCGCGGTGCGCAGGCGGCCCATGGTGACAGCCTCGGACAGGCCGTGACCCATGACGTCTCCGATGACCAGGGCAACCTGCTCGGCCGACAGCGGGATGACGTCGTACCAATCGCCGCCGACATCCGTGCCGTCGCCGGTGGGCTGGTAGCGGGCGGCGGTGGTCACAGCGGGCAGGGCGGGCAGGCGCCGCGGGAGCAGACCGCGCTGGAATTCCTGGGCCCGGCGGTGCTCGGCGTCGTACAGCCGGGCGCGCTCCATGGCCTGGGCGACCATGCCACTCATCGCTGTGAACAGGGTGCGTTCCTCGTTGCTGAAGGAGTGCGGACGCTCATAGATGACACAGGAAGCGCCCACGGCGCGCCCGGAGGCGATCAGCGGCAGGACCGCCCACGCCTGGGCCCCGCTCGCAGCGGGCAGGTCGGCAAGCGCCGGGAAGCGGCTGATGAACTCCTCCGCGGAGGAGATGAAGTCCAAAGTGCCCTCGATGAAGGCTTGGGCGGACGCCGGAAGCTCTGCGATGCGGGCGCCTTCGAACCGGCGGAGGCTCTCCTCGGATTGGCCGGCACTGCCCATCAGAAACGCTCGGCCGTTTTCGTGAGCCCAGACGCCGACGCCTTTGGCGTCGAACAGGGGCACCATGTGGGTGGCCATGACATCGGCCACGTCATGTCCGGTGACCGCACCGGCAAGGGCTCGGGTCAGCTCCACGATTCGCATCGTGCGCTCGACGGCAGCGCCCTCGGCGGCGGCCTCTTCCCGGCACCGGGTGCTGCTGATGTCGGTGATGCACAGGGTCAGGCCGTCCGGCAACGGGGCCAGTCGCACATGCAGCCGTCGGCCGGTGTCCGAGCGTATGTCCAGCTCGGTCGGTCTGCCCTCGGCCGCTGCCTGCCTGCCGGCTTCCTCCATGCCGGGCGAGCGCAGCGCGGGAACCGCATCCCACAGCACCTGCCCGAGCAACTGCCGTGACGGGGCAAGGAGGCGCTCGGCGTCCGGATCGGCAAAGATGATCCGCCAGGTGCGGTCGACGGCCAGGAATCCGCCGTGCATGAGCCACAGGGCTCGCTCCGCCGATTCCTTGGCCAGGTGGCCTGAGGTGATGTCACGCACGATCCCGGCCAGGCGAGGGCCGGAGCCGTCGTCGGCACTCGACGTCTGGCCCCGGACCTCCACCCGGCGCATGCCGGTATCCGGCTGGCGGACCCGAAACTCCGCCTGGTAGGGCGTGCGGGCGCGGATGGCCTCGTCGGCCCGGGCCAGCACCTGCGGCAGATCCTGCGGGTGGACCAGCCGCCGCCAGGTACGGATCCGCCCGTCGAACCCCTTCGAGTCGATCCCCAGGATGCCGAGCGCGGCACCATCCCAGATCACCGTGCCGGTACCGAAATCCCAGCCCCAGAATCCGACGGGGAGTCCCGCGGTGTCGCAGCCGGCCGGGCGCCCCGCATCCTCGGGTTGAGGAGGTTCCGGACTGCCGCGCAGACAGTCGGCGATCCAGCCTGCCACGGCCGTCAGTTGCTGGTGCAGTGCCGGCTCCTCCGGCATACGGGTGAAGACGGACAGCGCGCCGAGGGGCTCGCCCGAGGCCGGTACCGGAACCGAGAGCAGTCCGGCTTCTGCGGGCACGCCGGACAAGGACGCGGCGAATTCGGGGCTCGTCGGCGCCGTCCATGCCGGGGCGTTCGTGCGCACCGCGTAGGCGGGAGCCTCCGGCGAGCGGCGGTCGACCTCTTCCCAGCGCTGCGTCGCCGGCCCCTCGAAGTCGCTCCCCACCGCCAAGTACAGGCAGCTGCTCCCAAGCGGTCCGAGGTGCACCATGCCGCCCACGGCCTGAGCCACTGCCACCGCGCGGTTCAGTCCGAGCCGCAGCATGTCGTAAGCGTTCACATCCGCACTGTGTGCGGGCGGCAAGGGGGAGTGAGGAGCCTGTGCCGGGGCGCCGCAGGGGGCGCCTTCCGCCGCCTGCGTGTGCTGGGCCCACCTGCTCTCGCCCGACATCGTCTCCCACCTGCAATCCGGCAAGGAAAGATATAGACAAACCTATCCGAATAGGCGAAATGGTGGAGATTCTGGCCTTGGTGGATGGGCGGTCTGCTCCGACGTCACAACGACCGGCTTGGCGAGCCGATGCGCGTGGAGGTGAAAGCGCCCGGCCGGCCGCATCCCGGCGGTGGCGGCCACGCGGCCCTCGGCCGGTGAACTGGCCCGTGCCGCCCGCAGCGGCATGGGCTCCGAGCGGGCAGGCCGCCGCCCGGGTCGCTTCCACCGCAGGTTGCGGCCGTCTTCGCACCGCAGGCACGGACCGCATCGAGGCGAGTACTGGCCGACGGGCCTCCTCAGGATCTACCGGCTGCCCGAGGGCCATGAGCTTTCACTCGGCAAGGCCCACTGGAGACCATGACTCCGAAAGAGTTTATGAGGACTCTTGGTTTCCTGGTATAGAATGTGGTCATGGTAGAGCAGGAGCGGTCAGTGTCCATCGACCCGGACCGGCCGATGGACATCCTCGATGCGGCCTGTCCCAGTCGTGATGTCTTTGTGAACCTGGCCGACAAGTGGGCCCTGCTGATGCTGGCGAGCCTGCGTGAGCGTGGTGCCCAGCGGTACTCGGAACTGCAGCGGTCCCTGGGTGGGATCAGTCGCAAGATGCTGTCGCAGACCCTGCGGACGCTCGAACGCGACGGCCTGGTCCTGCGCAGCGTCGACCCCGAGGTCTCGCCGCCTTTGGTGCTGTACGGGCTGACCGACCTCGGCAGTGAGATCGCCGAGGAGACCCGGGCCCTGTGTTCCTGGACCGAGAAGCGGGCCGCGCGTGTGCACGCGGCCCGCATCGCCTACGACCAGCGCCACGCCTCCGCCCAGGGGATGCGAGCCGACTCCGGCGGTGAGTGACCCGGTACCGGTCCGCGTGGGCTGTTCCGCCGTATGGTGCCGAGCAAGGCAGTGATGCGGTCCAGGCGCGCCTGGTAGAAGCCGCCCACTGCGGCCGCGGCCTCGTCGGCGGGGACGCCGGGGACAGGCTCGAAGGACCCCGCTCACTCGATCGCAGACCGGTCCGGTCCGTCCTCGACAACCGCGATCGAGGCGGTGAAGTCGGCCACCGGAATCGGGCCGGGGTCATCGAAGCGGTAGTGGTGGAACCACTTCCCCTCGTCGAGCAGCCGCTCGACGAGCCGTCCGCCGTTCGTGCAGGGTGAGTGTGCGGGTTTGCCGGCCGGTGTCCGGGACGGTGCCGGCGACGCCGGGCATCCAGGGTCTCCGACTGTGCGGCGATCCCAGGGTCCCCCCGCTCGAAAGAGCCGGAGGTAGTCCGGACGCCCCGGCATCGCGTCACCGCCAGTGACGCCGCATACGGGCTCTGCTCAAGGATCGGCCCGGACTCGTCCGCGCTCGTTACCGCTTCCACCCCTCGGGACCACGCGACAACCCAGGATCCTTAAGAGTTCCAGAGACGCTCTTCACCAGAAGGCCCCCGGAGGCACCGGGGATGGGGGTGCCGGGACGGGTCAGGCAGTGACTTCGGCCAGGGCGGCCCGGCCGGCGGTAAGGGCGGCGGCCTGGGCGGTGACCCGCGCCCCGAGGTGTTCGGCGGTGGCGATGTCGGCTTCGTGCACCGTCTCGATGCCACCGTCCTGGGGGGTCTGGGCGCCCGCACCGACCCAGAAGCCGAGCCGGTTGAGGTCGTTTTCGCTGGCCTGGAGGGCGTTCCAGCCCGGAGCCAGTCCCAGGCCCACCCAGATCATGCGGTGCTGGGCGGCGAAGGCGGCCAGGAAGTTCAGCGTGTTGAGCTTGTCCCCGCTCTTGGAGGCGGAGTTGGTGAAGCCGGCGGCGATCTTGTCCGCCCAGGTGCCGTTGAGGTATCTGCCGCTGCTGGCCTCGGCGAACGCGTGGAAGCCCGCGGAGGCGCCGCCCATATAGGTCGGCGACCCGAAGATCACCGCGTCGGCCGTGTCCAGCTGGTGCCACTGCTCGTCGGTGACGGTGTCCACCGCGACGAGCGTCACGTGCGCGCCGGCCTTCTCGGCACCGTGGTGGACCGCCTCGGCGAGGACGGCGGTGTGTCCGTATCCGGAGTGGAAGGCAACAACTACGCGCGGCTGGGGGACGGCAACCTGGGGCATCTGGGACTCCTTGGTATGTCGAATCGAGTGTGGTCTCTAAAGTAGACCAAACCTCTTTTGGTGTCCAAATGCAAAAAGGAGTTTAGATGCCCGGCGGAGTGTGCGGGTGTGATGTTGGGTGCGTTGTAACGGGAACGGTTGTGCGGGCCCGGCAGGGGCGGGGCCCGTATTTCCTCGCCCGGGCGGGGGCGCGGCCGGGAGGATGTCGCGCGTGGCGAGCGGGTCGCCAGTCGTTGTGGTCCAGGCGGACCACAATGTGTACCCTAGGAGGTATGGGGAGAAAGCGAGGCTTCGACGAGGCCGTTGTGCTGAATGTCGTACGCGACCGGTTCTGGACGACCGGATTTGCCGGCACGTCCACCTATGACCTCATGGAAGCGACCGGGCTGGGCAAGGGCAGCATCTACAAGGCGTTCGGCAACAAGCACGACCTGTACGTGCGTGTCTTCTCCGACTACTGCCAGGACCTCGTCGCCCAGGCCCGCGAGCAGCTGCAGGGCGGCCCGGAAGCGGTGCTTGCCTCGCCGGTGGCGCGACTCGAGCGCTACCTCGTCTCCCTCGCCAGCACCTTCGCAGGCGAGTCGCCCCACCGTGGATGCTTCCTCACCAAGGTCACCGCGGACCGCGCCGGTGAGGACGAGGAGGTGGCACAGACGGCCCGCCGTGCGTTCGACGACCTCGCCGGCGTCCTCGCGGCCGCGATCCGCGACGCCCAGGACGCAGGGGAAGTGGCCGACCATGTCGACTCCTCGGCTCTGGGGTATCTGCTGCTGAGCGTCATCCGGGGCATCGATTCCATCGCCAAGGCGGATGTCGACGCGGCGACGCTCGAGCAGACGGCGCGATCCGCCGTGGCCCTGATTCCGAGGGCAGACCCACCTCGCTCGTGTGCTTGAGGCGGCGGCAGCTGGCCAGCCAGCCAGGACGCATGGAGATCCGCCGCCTCAAACCGGCCGCCTTCCGCCACCTCGACCAACCGATGCCGGCCAGGTCCTCCAAGTCGTGCGCCGGCACGGCGAGCTGGACACCGGCAACTCACCATCGAGCGCCAGGGAATCGGCCGAGGCGGGATGACTGGAGAGCCGTACCGGCTGACGGGTGTCAGCCGACCGTGAGCACCATCCGGAAGCGGGCCTTGCCGGCGAGCATCTTCTGGTAGGCCTCGTCCGCACGGTCCAGTGGCACGGTCTCGGTCATCGGCCGGATGCCGTGCAGCGCGCTGAACGCCAAGGTGTCCTCGACGTCCTGCGAGGTGCCGGCCGGGTGGCCGCGGACGATGTAGGCGCCCATGAGCAGCTGGGCCGGGTTGATGCCCAGCTGCGCGGTGTCCGCTCCGATGACCACGAGCTCCCCGCGGGGGGCCAGGCCGTCCACGGTGGCCGTGATGGCCTCGGAGTTCCCGGCGGTGGCCAGGACGACCTTGGCGCCGCCGAGGGACTGCAGGGCCTCTGCGACCGGCGTGCCGGAGGTGCTGTCGATGTAGTGGTGGGCTCCCAGTTGCTTGGCGAAGGCGGCCTTCTCGGGGCCGCGGGCGATCGCCACGGTCTCGAAGCCCATCGCGACCGCGTACTGCACCCCGAGGTGCCCGAGGCCGCCGAGGCCGAGCACCGCGACCAGATCTCCGGGCCGGGCGGAGCTGCGCCGCAGCCCGTTGAAGACGGTCACGCCCGCGCAGGCCATCGGCCCCGCGTCGCTCGCCGACACCGCGTCGGGGATCCGGGCCAGCGCGTCGACGGGCGCGGTCACCTTCTCGGCGAATCCTCCGTCGTATGTCCACCCGGGGACCTTCAGGTTCCGGCAGACGATGAAGTCGCCCTCCCGGCAGGGCTTGCAGTGCCCGCAGCTGCCGCCGAACCAGCCGACCGCGACCCGGTCGCCGACCTGCCAGCCGCGGTCCTGAGCGCCTTCGCCCAGCTCCTCGATGTGCCCGGCGATCTCGTGCCCGGGAACCTCGGGGAACGACACGCCCGGTAGCCCGCCGCTCACGAAAGCCGCGTCAGTGTGGCAGACACCGCATGCCTCCACGGCGATCCTGACCTGGCCGGAACCTGGCTGTGGCACCTCGCGCTCGGCGAGTTCGAACGTGCCGTTCGGGGCGGTCACCTGCGCGACTCGATAGGTACTCATCTTCAGCGCTCCTCGGGGAAGTTGTCGCCGTACATCGGCAGGCCGCTCAGGGATTGTTGTCGGGAGGCTTCCTCCTCGATCACATCCCAGTGCTCCGCCAGGATGCCGTCCTCCATGCGCAGGAAGTCGGCGGCGATCCACGGGGCGGACTGCCCGTGCCCTGAGAAGCGCCCGCGCACCATGACCATGTCCCCTTCCGCCATGATCAGCTCGCATTCGTGCCTCAGCTCCGCCGGGAGGCCCTTGACCAGGTCGAAGAGCCCCTCCCGGCCGGGCTCGATGCGAGCGCTGTGCTGGATGTAGTCGGGGGACCAGAACCGCTCGGCAGCGGCGTAGTCCCGCTTGTTGAACAGAGCGTCGAAAGCTTCACGGATGACGGCCTTGTTCCTATCTTCGACGCTGCTCATGGGGTAGTCACCTTCTGTCTGCCGCTTGCAGAAATGGGCGCAAGCACCCTGGAAGACTGGCCGGTCAAGCCGCGCGCCGCCGACCGGATGTCGCCTGAGCTCCGATCGTTCGGGTATTCAGTCCTTGCCGAGGAGCTTCCTTGCGGTCTGCACGATCTCCTCGTTGGTGTAGGCGTGCCCGCCGATGCCCCAGCCGCCTGGAACGGCCTCGGTCAGTGCCACCCAGGTGCGCTCTGCGAGGGAAGCGTCTTTGGCTGCCTTGCCGATGAGGGCGGGGGCGGGTGCCTTCTCCGTCGCCGGCGATGACCAAATGGGCCAGGCCCCGGATCACGGCGACGGGAGTGCCACTGGCCTTGCCCTTGGCCAGGTCCGCGGCAGCGGCCAGCTCGTCGGCTGTCGCGGTCACCGTCAGCTCCAGCGTGTTGCCGTGTCCGTCCACGCGGCCTCGGTGATCCTCGAGCACCTGGATGCCGGCCGCGCCGATGGCGACATCGGTCAGTCCGTTGCGCCAGGGCCGTCCGAAGGTGTCGGTGATGATGACGGCCAGCCGCAGGCCGGTCATCTTCTGCAGCCGCTCGCGCAGGGCACGAGCGGAAGCGTCGGCATCTTCGGGCAGCAGCACAACGGTGCCGGGCGGCGTGTTGGAGGCGTCCACCCCGGCGGCGGCCATGACCAGCCCCTGCCGGTTCTCCACGATCCGGGTCGCTCCCCGGCGAGCGACGACCCGGACGGTTTCCGCGTCGATGGCCGCTTCACGGTCGGCGGCGTGCATCAGGCGCCCCTCGGCCTTGCTGATCACCTTCGAGGTCACCAGCAGCACGTCGCCGTCGGCCAGGCGCACCCCGGTGGCCAGCAAAAAGGAGGCAAGGTCGTCGCCCGCTGTCACTTCCGGCAGCCCGTCAACTCCGAAAACCTGGTAGGCACTCATGCTCCGCGCACCTCCTTGGAGGCGCACCGGAACTGACCGGGACGGTCAGTTCCGGTGCGCCGTGCCGTGCCTGGATGGGGAGGTTGTTTCTGTGCCTGCTGGGGTGCTCCAGCTGGCGAGGAGCCGGAGTGTCTCCGCGGAGGCGGAGTGGGGTTCGGCGGTGTAGAGGCAGATGGTCTGGTCGGGGTCAGTGGGAAGGGCCAGGGTTTCGTAGGAAAGCGTGAGTTCGCCGACCACGGGGTGATGGAGGCGCTGGGTGCCGTGGGCGCACTGGGTCACGCGGTGGCTGGCCCACCAGGTGTGGAACTCGGGCACCTTGATGGACAGTTCCCCGACCAGTTCGTTCAGTTGGGGGTCGTCGGGGTGGCGGCCGGCCGCGAGGCGCAGGCTGGCGACGAATGTCTCGGCGGCTTTGTCCCAGTCCGTGTACAGGTCGCGGGCGGCGGGGTGGAGCAGGACGAAGCGGGCGAGGTTGCGCTCGCGGTAGGGGAGTGCGTCGAAGTCGGTGATCAGGGCGTGGGCGAGGTGGTTGGCTGCCAGGACGTCGCTGCGGTGGTTGAGGACGAGGGCCGGGGAGACGTTGTCCAGGACGTCCAGCATGCGGTGGACCGCCGGCCGCACCCGCGGTACGCGGGCCGGTCGGTGCCGGCCGGGACCGGGTGTCTTGGGCCGGGCGAGCTCGAAGAGGTAGCCGCGTTCGGTGTCGTCCAGGTGCAGAGCGCGGGCCACGGCCTCCAGCACCGTCTCCGAGACGTGGGGGTGGCGGCCCTGTTCGAGGCGGGCGTAGTAGTCCGTACTCACCCCGGCCAGGTGTGCGACCTCCTCGCGGCGCAGCCCCGGTACCCGGCGCGCGCCGCCGCTGAACGCCAGCCCTGCGTCCTCGGGGCGCAGACGGGCTCGCCGTGAGCGCAGGAAGTCACCCAGTTCACCGTTCTGATCCATGTGTCCAGTGTTACCCCGCAGCGCTCTGACGGGTCCGGTGAAGGTGGACCACCTGGACCTAGGTCCAGCAAGGCGCGCGCGGGGGGTCCGCAAGGGCCGGGAGGGCGCGAGGCTGGAGGTGAACCGGGATGGCAGCGCCGCCTCACCGGCGATGTACGGCTTGAAGCGGAACCCGCACCTGTGCGCAGTGACCGCAGGAGCGGAGCGGAAGCCGTTCGACCATCTTACGGAGCAGCTGAATCATGCCGTTCGTCATCTATGTCCTGGGGCTGGGCATCTTCGCTCAGGGCACCTCGGAGTTCATGCTCTCCGGGGTGCTGCCCTCCGTCGCCCTCGATCTCGACGTCCCCCTCTCCTCCGCCGGGCTGCTGGTGTCCGCCTTCGCCGTCGGCATGTTCACCGGAGCGCCCCTGCTGGGCCTGGCCACCCTGAAGATGCCGCGCCGTGCCGCGCTGATCGGCTTCCAGCTCGTCTTCATCGCCGCCCATGTCGCCGCCGCACTCGTCCCGAACTTCGGGTTCCTGCTGGTCATGCGCGTGGTGTCGGCCATGGCGTATGCCGGGTTCTGGGCCGTGGCCTCGGTCGCGGCCATCTCGCTCGTGGACGCCGCCAAGCGCGGCCGGGCCATATCGGTCGTCGTCTCAGGGCTGAGCGTGGCCACCATCGTCGGCGTCCCGGCCGGCACTCTGCTGGCCCAGCACGCCGGATGGCAGGCGGCCTTCTGGGCCGTGGCCGCGCTCACCGCGCTCTCCGCGGTCGCACTGCTGGTCGTCCTGCCAGGCGGCCGTGACACCACGGCGGCACAGCCCCGCCTGGGCACGGAGCTGCGCTCGCTGAGGGTGCCGCGGCTGTGGGTCGCCTACGCCACCACCGCACTGTCCGTAGCCGCCAACTTCGCGATCTTCGCCTACCTCGGCGCCCTCCTCGAGGACGTCACCGGCATCAGCGACGGCCTGATACCCCTCGTGCTGGGACTTTACGGAGTCGGCGCGCTGGCCGGCCTGACCGTCGGAGGACGCAACGCCGACCGCGCCCCCTTCACCGTCCTGCTCGCCGGCATGGGCTCCTTCGCCGTGGTCGCGGTCGTGCTCGCCGTCACCGCGAGCAGCGCATGGGCGGCGATCCCGCTCGTGGTGCTGCTGGGCGCGGCCGAATTCTCCGTCACCCCCGCGGTCAACGCCAGGGTGTTCTCCATCCTGGGCGAGACCAGAACGCTGGGCGGCGCCGTGAACATCGCCGCCTTCAACATCGGCATCGCCGCCGCCCCCATCGTCTCCGGTCTCGTCATCGACACCGGACTCGGACTGGCGGGCACCGCCTGGATCGGCGCAGCCTTCGCGGTGACCGCCATGGGCAGCACGCTGCTGGACCGCCACCTCACCCGACGCCATCAGGCCCAGACGGTCACGCCGGGAGCCGGACTGCTCACGGCCATCCCCGACCTGCAGCAGGCCACTGCCGCCACCCACTGACACCCCACACAGCCCGCCGGCATCTGCTTGACCCGGCGACGAGGTCAGGAGTCTTCCCTTCGCCCAGGTTCGAAGGGCGGTGCGGCCGTCCAGGCCGGCGCGCAACTGTCCGGCAGGACCGGCAGCGTGGGCCAGGGCGCGTCGTGGAACCACCCCCCGCGCGGCCCGCCTCGCACCGACCGACCCGACCGACTCCATCACGCACCAGAACTCTGAAGAAACCCTGAGATCAGGAGCCCTGATGTTCCAAGACGTCATTCCGCAGCCGCGCGTCGCCATCGCCTTCCACTCCGGATACGGCCACACTGCCGTCCTTGCCGAGGCGGTACGGCGCGGCGCCGAGAAGGCTGGTGCGCACGTCGCGTTCATCCAGGTGGACGCCACCACCGATGAACAATGGAGCGAACTCGACGCCGCCGACGCCGTGATCTTCGGAACGCCCACCTACATGGGTGGTGCGTCCGCCGGCTTCCGCAAGTTCGCACAGGCCACCAGCCGTCGGTCTCGGACATCGCCACGGCCGAACATCTCGGGGCACGCGTCGCGGAGCAGACCGCAGCCTTTGTCGCGGGCCGCGCCACTCTGGCAGGTCCGGCCCCCTGAACGACCACCGGACTGGTCAGGCAACCACACGGCAGTCAGCGGCCGTGTGGGCCTGACATTCCATCGCCGTGATCGAGGACCTCACTGCCGCGGGCCCTGAGGCCTGTGACCGAACAAAACCCTCGATCATCTTCCACTCACTGTCACACCAATGCACCTGTCCAGCCGGGCGGGTGGCACAAGAAGGAGATCACTGATGACCGCATTCAAGCCCATGCCCGAGTTCGCCCTGGGTCCGGACATCCCGGAGTCCGGGTTCGTCGTGACCGATCTGGGCGGCGGCGCCTATGGCGTCACCCAGGGCATGGTCAACACGATGTTCGTGGAGACCAAGAAGGGTGTCGTCCTGGTGGACGCTCCTCCGGCCCTGGGGGGCGACAATCTGCTGGCGGCGATCGAGTCGGTCACCCCGAAGCCGCTCACACACCTGATCTACAGCCACTCGCACGCCGACCACATCGGTGCGGCTCACCAGCTCAACCGGGACGGTCTGCAGATCATCGGCCACGAGCTGACCGGCCGGTTCATCGAGGAGGCGCACGACGACCGCCGTCCCCTGCCGAACGTGACCTTCAGCGGTCCGCACAAGGCGCTGGACATCGACGGGACCCGGTTCACCCTGGACTACACGGGCGACTGGCACCAGGCGGGCAACCTGTTCATCCACGTCCCGGAACTGAGGACCATGGCGGCGATCGACAGCTTCTCCGTCAAGAACCCGCCGTTCTTCCGCCTCGTCTTCTCCGCCCACGTGCCCGCGTACTTCGAGGCCATGGACCAGCTGCTGGAGTACGACTTCGACACCGTCGTGAGCGGTCACATGTCCCTGTACGGCACGCCCGAGGACGTGGCGACGAACCGTGACTACATCAACGACCTGCGCAAGTCCGCGGCCGAGGCGATGCGGACGGTCGACCTGAAGGAGGCCGCGGCCGCCCTCAAGGTGCCGGCGAACAACAAGCAGGCCGAACTGAAGGTGTGGATGGACGCGGTCGTCGCTCGCGCGGCCGAGCTGATGCCGGACTATGACAAGCGCCTGGGAGGGACCGACATCTTCCTCGCCGACAACCTCAACGCCGTCGCATGGAGCCTCTTCCTCGACTGAGACGAGCGCCTTGCGCGGTGAGGGAATGTGGTGTCCGTAGCGGCACAGGGCCGCGGCAGGTCTGAGGCCGGGGCGTTGCCGGGGCGTGGCGGGGACTGGGCCTGGGCGGTCAGGAGATCTCCGGCTCGATCACCCGCCTTCGGCCCCGGCGTCCGCCCGACCCGGTTCCCTTGCGGGCCATGGGCTTCAGCCGACAGGACGCGCACCGGGAAACCGGCTTGCCCGGTCCACAGGGCGCGGAACTGTGTGTTCGCCCCTTCTTGGCCCTCACGTCGGGCGGACTCGGGACGCCCCGGACTACGGAATCAGCGGCTTGGCGGTCGCCCACAAGCCGTTTGGGCGAAGCGCCATACACAGCCCAATGTGCGATCACCACATACAACATCGTCCACATGCAACATCGTTCAACAGACCATCAAATCAGGACCGTTCGCCCCGGCTTGGGGCAAGAGAAGGAGGGAACGCCGTATGACGCAATCGACCAGGGTGGACCTGTTGGCGCAGAGCATCGATCTGGCCCTTGACGTGGTCAGCGGTGTGTCGGTGGACCAGTACCAGGATCCGACCCCGTGTTCGGAATTCACGGTGCGAGGCCTCGTGAATCACATCGCCATGATGCTCTTGCTGACGAGGGACGCGGGCACCCGGGCGGCACCGGATGCCGGCCTGCTGACTGCCGACGCGATGCCTTTTCTCGCCGGACGACCGGAGTCCGACTGGGCCGGGCTGATCGCTGAAAAGGCGGAGCCGGCAGTGAGGGCATGGTCCGCGCCCGCGGCGTGGGAAGGGGAAGCGACCGTCGGCGGACCGCCCATGGCCGCTACCGCGCTCGGCGGGATCCTCATCGCCGAATTCGCCATCCATGCCTGGGACATGGCTGTAGCCGCCGGTCAGCCCATCGACATCCCCGCGTCCTTGGCCAGTGCCGCGTTCGACACCTATACGCGTGAGGCACCTCGCATGCGCGGCCTGGGCCTTCTCGGCGACGAGGTGCCGCAAGAGGCCGATGCGCCCCTGTTCGACCGCGCGCTGGGCCTGACCGGCCGGGACCCCCGTTGGAGTCGACCCACGCGATAGTTCTGCAACCGCATCCGGTGTGACCAGCAAGACTGATTGCCGGTGCGGTGGTGTGGGGAGTGCCATGCATCAGGTGTGACTTCACGTAGGAGTCACACCTGATGGCACATGCTGAGGCCGTGTTGTTGCCCGGGCCGGCGAGAGGGCTGAGGGCGCGTGCGTGAGGCCGGTGCCGGCGTCCCGAAAACGGTCTGCCCAACGAGCCGCTGGAGGAACTGGCCGCGCCCGCGGCCGAGAAGGTCCCGCCAGGGAGGCAGCACCCAGCACGCCTAGCACGCCTGTCACCAACCTCCGTGACTCCTCCCCCCGGATAAATCCGGGGGGCTTCTCCTGTCGTGGCTAGGCCACGTCGGGAAGGACCAGCCCGGCCCTGATAGCGATGTTGAGTGCGCCGACCTGATCGGCGTTGGCGGTGTGTCCGCAACTGGTGCACTCGAACTTCTCTTGTGTGGTGCGGTTCTCGCCGGACACGTGCCCGCAGGCGGGGCAGGTGCGGGAGGTGTCGCGGGGGTCCACCGGGATCAGTACACGACCGGCGCTTTCAGCCTTGTGCGCGAGGATGCCCAGGAACACCCCCCCAACCCGCGTCGTGGATACTCTTGTTCAGTCCGGCCTTGGACGCCGCGCCGTTCGGCAGGAAGCTGCCGGGTGCTTCGGGGTCGGGCTTGGGCTTGGGCGCGCGGACCATGTTCGCGATGCTCAGACACTCGTGTGCGATGACGTCGTAGGTGTGCACCATCGCCAGGGCGGTCTTGTGCGCGTGGTCGGTGCGTTGACGGCGCACCTTGCGGTGCAGAGCGGCGACCTTCTCGACCGCCCGGCGGTGTTTGCCGGTGCGGTTCTCGCGCTTGCGGCGTGGGAACGTCTTGAGGGCGCGCTGAGCGTCGGCCAGGCGTTCGGCGTGGCGCTTGCCGTGCCTGGGGTTGGGCTGGTGCTCGCCCTCGGAGGTGGTCAGGAAGTGGCGATGCCCATGTCGACGCCGGTCACGGCCCCGGTCTTGGGCAGTGGTTCGGCCGGGATCTCGTCACAGGCGAGGATGACGTACCACTGGCGTCCCTCGCGCTTGACCGAGATCGTCTTGACCCGGCCGCGCACGGGGCGGTGCTGGTGCACGCGGACATGTCCGACGCCTTGCAGGCGGACGCGGGTGACGGGATCGTGCGGGGTGGAGTCCCAGCGGCAGCCGTCCCCGTCCTTGGGGAACTCCACCGTGTCGAACCAGTTCACCCCGCGAAAGCGCGGGTAGCCGGGCTTGTCCCCGGCCTTGACGCGGCGGAAGAACGCGGCGAACGCCTTGTCCAGCCGGCGCAGGGTCGCCTGCTGGCTGGAGAACGACCAGCGGCCCTGACGCTCCGGATCGAACGCGCGGATCTCCCTGAGCTGCGCGGACTGCTGCCCGTACTTGATACTCGTCTTCGAGGCGTGCCGGTAGGCGTCGCGGCGTTCCTGCAAGGCTCCGTTGTAGAGCGAGCAGTGATCCCACAGCATCTCGGACAGGGCCTGTGTCTGACGGACGGTGGGGCGGAGGAGGAACTTATACGCGCGGTGCATGCTCGATGTCCTCCTTCTGCTTCTTCGTTCAGGGCCGTTCCCACTGGGTGTTGATGTACTTCTCCACCGTGTCCGCACTGACTGCGCCGACCGAGGCTACGAAGAACGACGAGGACCACAGCGTGGGCATCTGCGACTTCAGGTGCGGGAACTCGGCACGCAGCACGCGGGAGGTGAAGCCCTTGAACTGGTTCGCGACGTACGAGGCGGAAGCCTTCGGCTCGTGCTTGACGAACAGGTGCACGTGATCAGGCATCACCTCAAGGGCGATGATCTCCCATCCCTTCTCTGCCGCCTTGGCCTCGATCAGCTCACGCAGCCGGACCGCAACACGGCCACCAAGGACCCGACGGCGGTACTTCGGGCACCACACCACGTGCAGCCCCAAGTCGTACACGCCGCCGGAGTACCGGCGAACCTTCCGCGTCACAGTCACGACGATCAATATACACGTGACACACATCTAGTCGGCTGGGGTCAACAGTGCAGATCCGTACGCACAGTTGAGGTCAGAGCAGCCCAGAGAAGCGATGCCCCCCACGCGTAAACGCGCGGGTCCCCACGCTAGATAGCTGATGGTGCTCGGGGACTTCCTGTGGGTCGGATGCCACTTGCGAGAAACCGGCAGGAGGCAGAAAGGGCACGCAGACGGTCTGGAGCGGAGGCCGGCCAGATGCGGCATGGAGCCTTACTGATGAGTGCCGGCCCGAGTCCAGGACGTGGACCAGCTGCCGCTGCCTGCCGCACCGGCGCGGGCCGCAGAGGCACCATCCGCCGGGGTGCCGCCTCGCGCCTGCGGGGCCGGGGACGGACCCGGGCGGTCATGGCGCCGTCCCGGGTCCGGGTGCCCGGGTGGAGCGGTGCCGTTCGGCAGGCTCCACCCGGGTGAGGGCCGGTCAGTGCTTGTCGGTAGCCGGTTCGAGGATGAAGAGCGGGATGTTGCGGTCGGTTCCGGCGCGGTAGTCGACGAAGTCCGGGTAGGCGGCGTCCGCGCGCTTCCACCATTGGGCTTTCTCCTCGCCGTGGAGCTCGCGGGCGGTCATGTCCTGTTTGACGGCTCGGTCCTGCACCTCGACGAGGGGGTGGGCGAGCACGTTCTTGTACCAGGAAGGGTGTGTGTGGGCGCCTCCGTTGGAGGCGGCCACGGCGTAGGAGCCGTTGTGCTCGATGCGCATCAGGGGCATCTTGCGGATCTTCTTGGACTTCACGCCCATGGTGGTCAGGATGATGACCGGCAGGTCCTGGAAGGTCCCGCCTTCCGCGCCGTCGGTGGCCTCGTACTGCGCGACCTGGTCGCGCACCCACGAGGTGGCGCTGGGCTCGTACTCACCGTGCAGAGGCATTGCGTGTGCTCCTAGTCGTTCTTCATGACACGGACCGCGGGGTTCGCGGGCGGGTATGGGCGGTGGGGTCCCGCCTGGGGGTGTTTGCCGGTGCCGTCAAGCGGCGGCTCAGGCCAGGGCCGCGCGGCCCGCGGTGAGGCTGCGGCCTGGGCGGCGACCCGCGCCCCGAGGTGTTCAGCCGTGGCGATGCCGGCTTCGTGCACCGTCTCGGTACCACCGTCCTGCAGGGTCTGGGCGCCCGCGCCGACCCCGAAGCCGAGACGGTTCAGGCCGTATTCGCCGGCCTGGAGGGCGTTCCAGCCCGGAGCCAGTCCCAGGCTCACCCAGATCATGCGGTGCTGCACCGCGAAGGCAGCAGGGAAGTTCAGCGTGTTCAGCTTGTCGCCGCTCTTGAAAGCGGAGTCGGTGAAGCCGGCGGACGCACTGCCCATGCAGGTCGGCGACCCGAAGACCACGGCGTCCGCGGCGTCGAGCCGGTGCCACTGCTCGTCGGTGATGATGTCCACCGCGACGAGCGACACGTGTGCGCCGGTCTTCTCGGTGCCCCGCCGGACGGCCTCTGCGCGGACGGCAGTGTGACCGTACCCGGAGTGAAAGGCAGCGGCGACCTGAGTGCACCGCAGAACAGAGTGGGGCATCTAGGACTCCTTCGAGCAGGTCTCCAAAGTAGACTACATATCTAATAGTGTCCATGCCTGGAAAGGGGGCGGCGTGCTGCATCCGCACCGGGTGCCTCCGGCAGCGGCCTGCAGATGTACCGAGACGCCTTCCCCGGGGAGCGCTGAGGCGCCGTCCGTCATCCACGGTGCCCGGGCCGGCCCTCCCTCCGGGTCCGGGCGCACGATGCGGGCGCGTCGTGCGGTGGCGCACGTTGGCGCAGGGGGGGCGGTACGACGCCCGCGCCCCTCACGTGGTCCCCAGGTTGCGCCGGGGTGGCGCATCGGGGCCGCCGACGGGTGTCAGCCATCCGGAAGCGGGCGGCGCCGACGGGTTCGCATTCGTGCTTCAGCTCCGCCGGGAGGCGCTTGACCAGGTCGAAGAGCCCCTCCCGGCCGGGCTCGATGCGAGCGCCGAGCGCTGTGCTGGATGTGGTCGGGGGACCAGAACCGCTCGGCAGCGGCCTAGTCCCGCTTGGTGAACAGAGCGTCGAAAGCTTCACGGACGACGGCCTTGGTCCTGCCTTCGACGGTGCTCATACAGGGCTTTCTGTCTCTGTGAGCAGCTGCCGTTGCCGTCGATTCTCGTCGGAGCCACGTTGATCAACGACCGTTCTCAGTGCCACTGTCCGTAAGTTTCGGGACATCCGAGCGGCCGCGGTCGCTCGTAACAGCGGAGCCATGGCTCCGCGTCGCGGTTCTGGCGCTGCCCCGATCTCGGCATCCCTGCGCAGATCTTCAACGCGCGGCCCAGCGCCCCGTACGAACTGACGGTGTGCGGCGGAGCCCGTGGCAGCGTCACCACCAGTACCGGGTTCACGGTCGCAGGCGCAGCCGGGCTGCCTGCCCTCGCCGGGGCGGATCCGATCATCGTGCCCGGCCAGGGGGAATATCGGCGGCCACCGGCGCCCGAGGTCACGGCGGCCCTGAGGCTTGCCTTCGACCGGGGCGCCCGCATCGCGTCCATCTGTACCGGCGCGCCTCGCGCTCGCCGCGGCCGGGCTGCTCAACGGCCGTACGGTCACCACGCACTGGGCCGGCGCCGACGAGCTCGAAAGCTCTTATCGGAGGCCGGCCGCGTCCAGCAGTGTGGTCGCGGTGGTGACCGCCAGGCCGTGCAGAGGCTGAGACTGCACGACGGCCCGGACGCTGGATCCGTCGAAGACGACAGTGAGCTGGTGCGCGAGCTGTTCCGGGTCCGGGACGTCGGCGCGCCGGGCCTCCTGGTGGAAGTAGTCGGTGAGCATGTCCTTGAAGCGTCGCGCCACCATGCTGGCCGGGTGCTCGGGGTCCTTGAGCTCGACTGCGGTGGCCACCAGCGGGCAGCCCCGATAGGCCGGTGAGCGCGACAGCGACTCCAGCTGCTCGAAGATGTGCAGGATGCAGGCGCGCGGCGGGCGGTCGTCCTCGCGCGGGACCAGAGCCTCCCAGTAGGTCAGCGCTGCGCGTTCCAGGCTCGCGGCCAGGACCTCGTCCTTGCTGGTGAACAGCTGATACATCGACCGCTTGGACACCCCCGCCGCCCGGCACAGCGCCTCGACTCCCACATGGACGCCCTCCCGGTAGAAGAGCAACGCTGCGGCCTCCAGCAGCCGTTCGCGAGGTGCGGCAGTCGCCGCGGGCTGCGCTGTCGTCGCGGCGGCGGTCGGGGCGGGGGAACTCGCGTTCATGCCAGCCAGGGTACGTCGTCGACTTGCCCGTGGAAACCGATCGGTTTACGGTGACCTGAAACCGATCGGTTTCCAACGTTTGAGGAGAGGCCCATGACCGCAATCGCAGGCTCGACCGTCCTGGTCACCGGGGGCAGCAGGGGCATCGGCAAGGCACTGGTCGAAGACCTGTACACGCGGGGCGCCAAGAAGGTGTACGCCACCGCCCGCGACCCGAGGACCGTCACCCACCCCGACGCCGTCGCGCTGGCCCTCGAGGTCACCGACCCGGCCTCGGTGGCCGCCGCCGCGGCGGCCGCGCCGGACGTCACGATCCTGATCAACAACGCGGGCGCGGCCGTCGCCGCCTCCTACTTGACGTCGCCGATCGAGGACGTGCGCCGCGAGTTCGAGACCAACTTCTACGGACCGCTGCACACCACCAGGGCCTTTGTCCCGGTCATCGAGGCCAACGGCGGCGGCCACCTGCTCAACGTGCACTCGGTTGTGTCCTGGATCGCCCTCGGTGGCTCCTACAGCGCCTCCAAGGCCGCGTTCTGGTCCCAGACCAACTCGCTGCGCCTGGACCTCAAGCCCCGCGGCATCAACGTCACCGGACTGCACGTCGGCTACGTCGACACCGACCTGGCCGCCCGCATCGACGCCCCCAAGTCTTCCCCTGCAAACGTCGCCGCGCTGGCCCTGGACGGCGTCGAAACCGACGCTTACGAGGTGCTGGCCGACGAGGTGACCCGCCAGGTCAAGGCCGGCTTGTCCGGCGACCTCGGCGCGCTCTACCCGCAGCTTGCGCACTGATCACTCAGAGCCCAAGTCGGGCCCCGAAAACCACTGCGGAGAAGGACGCAAGCCATGAGCTCCGCAACCACCACCGCCGACAGCGTCGCTCGGACGGTCGGCCTCTAACCACCACCGCCGACAGCGTCGCTCGGACGGTCGGCCTCTACCCCGGCTGGGAGAACCGCCGCACACTGTGGCACTCGGCCAAGGCCGCCATCGCCCGCAAGGCCGGCCAGTGGCAGCCGGGCAACACCGGGACGGCGCCCACGCCCCACCGTCCCCGATCCTGCGCGCAGATCCCGCCCCCGAGCAGTCCCCTGGAGCCGTGACCACGATGACGACGACCGCCACACCTGCTGCGGCGACAGAGCCCGAAGGGCCGCACCCGGTATGGCGCGTGCTCACCGAGCGCGCACAGGCCGACAGCCGGCCCGGCGCACGCGCCGACGGGCACCGCGTCGCACTGGCCATCGAGGGCGGCGGGATGCGCGGCATCATCGCCGGCGGGATGGCCATGGCGCTGCACGAACTCGGCCTGACCAACGGCTTCGACGCCGTCTACGGCGCCTCCGCCGGCGCCGCGTCCGGAGCGTGGCTGCTGAGCAGCAGCCCGCAGTCGCTGCGCTTCTGGGCGGATCCCCGCTACGCCAGAACGGCGATCCGGCACTCGAACCCTCTGCGCGGGCGGCCGCTCGTGGACCTGCATGCCTTCTACGAGGTGCTCTACCGCTACGGCGACCGGGACTTTGCGCCGATGGACTTCGCCTCGATCCTGGCCAGCGATATCGAGTACCACCCGCTGGCCACCGACGCCGCCACCGGGAACTCCACCGACCTGCGGCCCTTCATCGGCGACGCCGCGGAGTTGCGCCTGGCGCTGCGGGCCAGCGCCGCCCTGCCTCTGCTGGCGGGCGACCCCGTGATGCTGCGCGGGCGCCGGTTCTACGACGCGGGCGTCTCCGAATCCGTGCCCTACCGAACCGCGCTGGCCCAGGACGCGACCCATGTCATGGTGCTGCGATCCCGGCGTGCCATCGACACGGCGCGCCCCTCGCGCTCCGCCCCGGTCATCGCCAAGACGTTGCTGCGCCGTGAGCCCGCGGCCTTGCGCCGGGTGTTCCTCGACCGCGAAGCGCGCCTGGCCGAAGACGACGCCTACCTGGCCCACCACCCGACGATCGTCTCGATCCGCCCCGCCCCGGGCACACCGCCGGTCGGCCGCCTGGCTCGCCAGAGCGACCTCCTCGAAACCGCACTGGAAGCCGGGCGCGCCGCCGTCCACGAGGCCCACAGCACCTGTACGACGCCCGAACACCCGGCGGCCACTGACTCCTGAGAGGACTCCGCCAGGTGTCTCGTTCTTGGCGTCGCGTGTGTCCTGCTGGGCAGGCACTGTTGGCAGGTGGTGCAGATGCCGTTCCAGCACCTCAGTACGCCCTGGAGGGCGCCTGGCCCCACAGGTCCCCGCACCGCTCGCACCCTCCACCAAGTCCTCGGGTCGCGGCAGCGGGGCTGGGGCCAGCAGCCGACCGGCCGTTGCGGGCCGACGTCACAATACAATCCATCAATTTCACAACTCGCCTGATACGAGCGCGAATTGAGGCATCAATGGGTCCGTCGGGGACTCGTACGACAACGCTCTGGCCGAGAACCTGTGGATACTGATCAAGACCGAGTGCAGCCGCGGCAGCGTCTTCGCCGACCGCGTCGAGGCGAACCTTGCACTCTTCGAGTACATCGACGGCTTCTATGGCGGCCGGCGCATCCAAGCCCGGATCGGCCGGCTCAGCCCCATCGAGTCCGAGGAGAAGTGCTACACCGCCCAGGCGTCGGCCGAACAAGCGAACCTGAAACCCCGTCAACCCGCCCTGACTTCAGCTGATCAGCACCTCCCACACAACGGGGGAACCTCAGTGCCGATACGCGGTCGTGGCGGGCCAGGTGCGCCGGCAGCTGTGAACATGCGGGGAGGCCGCCCGGCGACGCAAGGGCTCATCAGGCTGGGTGTGCCGGCGGCAGGGTCCCGGCCAGTCCCAGGAATGGTGCCTGGCGGTCAGTTCGCCTCGGGCTGGGTGTCGGCCGGGGGCGCTGCGGGGGTGGCCGGTTCCGGGGTGTCGGTGGCGGTGTAGTAGACGGAGGAGCCTTGCTTGGTGCGCTGGGCGTGGCTCTTGGCGACGAGATTTTCGAGTGTGGTGCGTACGACGGTGGTCTTGATGGCACGGTCGGGATGGGCCTGGCCGAGCGCGGTGGCGATTTCGGCTGCGGAGCGGGGTTCGCTCTGATCGGCGAGGTGGCGGCGGATGAGCTCGACGAGAGTGGGCTGGGTCGCCTTCGTGGCCGGCGCCTTGGCTGCGGCTGCGGGCTTCCTGGAGGGCGTCTTCGCGGCTGCCTTGCCGTTCTGAACAGCGGAGTCCTGCTTTGTCCGCACGCGCTTGCCGGCGCCGGGTTCCGTGTCGGTCTTCTGCCGCGGCACTGAGGGCACTGCAGTCTCTTCGGGGATGGGCTGCGTGGCGGTGTCCGCGGTGCCAAGTGCCTTTTGCATGTTGGTCAGCACGGTGTGGTCGTGCTGCAGGGCATGCAGCTGTTCCCGCAGCGCGTCGATTTCCGCAGCGATGCGTTCCTGCTCCTTGGCATTGCGCTCAAGGTCGCTGGCCACTTGGGCCGTGTACTGCGATGTCAACTCGGTGGTAAGGGCCTGGGTGTCAGGCATGATGCTGGCCTTTCCTCAGTTGCGGCCGCGGCTGAAGGAAGTGCAGAGCGGGCGCCTGGGGCGGTTGGTGCTCCGGCTGGAGTTGATGGGGGTTATGAGTGGGCCGCGGCTGCTGTGGGTTGCCCCCGTGTAGAGATAGTACGGACAAGCGGCGTCGGTTGTTCCTCTCGGAGGATGCCGTGCTCACAGCCGCACTGTCATCCACGGACCGCAATCAGTGCGATCGATGCTCATCAAGCCGTGCTGTGGCGTGCTGTTGGGGCAGGTGCCAGACGACTTCGTCGGTTTCCTGGTTGTGCTGCCAGGTGGTCAGTATGAGTGATGCGGTCAGCCGGTCGAGCAGTTCGGCGGCCTGGTGGGGTGAGTGTCCGCACAGGCGGGCGAGCACCTCCATGTCGGTGCTGCCGGCGTCGCCCGAGGTGTGCGAGGCCAGGGCAAGTCCGGTCAGCTGCACGGCTGGAGGCCGTCCGGCCGGGAGCATTCCGGTCAGCACGCTGTCCCGGCTGGAGTCCGGGCACCGCAAGCCGGGCCTGGAACTGCTGTTGCCCCTGGCCGACCGATCTCGAACCCGATCCCCGCTCACACGAGGGGTACCACTGGCTGTACGTCCTCAACGGACGGCTCCGCCTCGTACTCGGTGACCAAGACCTCGTCCTCGCCACCGGTGAGGTCGCCGAATTCGACACCCACCTCTCCCACTGGTTCGGCAACGCCGACGCGCGGCCGGTGGAGTTCCTCAGCATCCTCGGCCCTCAGGGCGAACGCTTCCACCTCAGAGCTCGCTACCGACCCGCTGACCTCCGTCACACCTGAGCGAACTCGGGGGTCCGCAACACCGTCAGGAAACGCCCCGCCCACGGCACTAACGCCATCGTCCTGCCAACGCGGCTGAGACTGTGTCACGGATCTTGAGACCCCACATTCGCCCACATTCGAAACACGCCCTACGCGCGGGTCCGCGCGGGCAGCCGTCGCGGCAGCAGCCCGGCCGCGGTGCGCTCCCGGTCGAAGGTGCCCCGGATCTCCACCGGCCCTCCGGGCAGGGGTATTTCGCGTAGGTCCGCCGTCATGAGGCCGTTCCTGTTCGAATGCGGTGCTCGCGCCAGAACGACGTGAGGTCGGTGGGCGTCGCCGCCTGCGCCGCGCGTTGGAAGGCGGTGGTCGTAGAGACCCCGTACCAGTGGTCGCGTACGTAGCGCTTCAGCATGGCGGCCATCGCCGGGCTGCCGAGCACCTTCTCCAGGTCGTGCAGCACGCACGCGCCGTTGACGTAGACGAAGCGGCTCCAGCCGGGACCGTAGGCGGCCCAGTAGCCCATCGAGTTGGTGACCGCCTGGGTGTCGTCCTCCCAGCCGACGATCTCCGCACACGATTCGCCGTGGTCGCCGATGAGCAGGTCACCGGAGTAGGTGGCGAACGACTCGTCCAGCCACGGCGACGCGTACTCGTCGTTGCCGACGATCCCGTACCACCACTGGTGGGCCAGCTCGTGGATCATGCCGCTGCCGGTCTCGTCCAGCGCGACCAGGACCAGGCCGGGGAACTCCATGCTGCCGATGGGAGCGAACCGGTCGCTGATGACCGCGTCGACCTCGCCGTAGGGGTAGCGGCCGAACCGCTTCCCGAGGTCGTCGATGGCGCGGACCGCATCGGCGCGGG